>NZ_JBEXKX010000003.1:144276-367560 GCF_040609695.1 Amycolatopsis sp. NPDC004625 | reverse complement strand
CCCGGGGGGCTCCCGCGCCCGGGGGCATCCTCTCACCCGGTTTTCGGGGTGGTGCGGCCGCGGCGCCGGCGGCGGGGGGCGGCCGCGCCCCCCCCCGCGCTCGGCTGGGAGAAGAGCCGCGTCGCGCACCTGCTGACGCGGATGGAGAACCGCGGCCTGGTGGCGCGGACCGAGGACGGCGCCACCGGCCGGCGCACCGGGATCGAGCTGACCGGCGAAGGCCGTCGCACGGCGGAGAGCGCCGTCCGGGCCCACGGCGCGAACATCCGCCGCCTCGTTCTCGACCGGCTCGCACCCGAGCAGACGGCGGCCATCCGGGCCTGGAGCGAGCAGCTGCTCGAGCGAAGCTAGAACAGGGCCGCGACCAGGGCGAACAGCGGCGGCACCGCCTGCGCGCGGGCGGCCGAGGGCGAGCAGGTCGGAGGCGCCGGTGCACCAGCACGGCCACCCCGGCGAAGACCTGCGCCACGGCGTTCACGGTGTCACCCCGATGCCCGTGGCGACCACGCCAGGAACGCCGCGACGGGGCCGCCATCCCGGAAAAGCGGGATACCGGGGCACCGCGGGCGGCGCATCCTGCGCCCATGTGGGACGGCCGGGCCGAGACGTCGCCGCGCTCGCGGCGGCGGGCCTGGGCGTCGCCGAGTTGCACGCCGCCGCCATCGAGCTGGTCGAGCGGGTCGGGCCCGCGGACCTCGCCTGCTGGGCGTCGCTGGATCCGGACACCGGGGTGATCAGCTCGATGACCAGCGGCCGGGCCCGCATTCCCGGCGCGTACGAGCCGCTCTGGCGGCGGCGACGCGGGTGGCCGTGCGCACCCGGAGCGCGGGGGAGCGGGCGGAACCGGCGATCGTGGTGGCCGGCCCCGACGGCACGCCGCGGACGCCCACCGCGGCCGCCGCGAAGTGGCGGTCCGAAGTGGACGAAATCGCGCCGGGCCGGTTCGCGGTGCTGCTGCGGGCGGTGGTGACCGGGGCCCGTGGCGCGCCCGCGGTGGCTGGATCGTCCTGCACGCCGGCAGCTTGGTGGCCGGCGAGGACTGCTGGGCGTGCTGCTCGCCGCCCACAGGCTGACCGCCCGGGAACGCGACGTCCGCCGAGGTGCCGGCCGGAAGGTCCACTGTGGACATCGCGGCCCGGCTCGCCATCTCCGCGCACACGGTGCAGGACCACCTGAAGTCGAGGTGGGCGTCCGCAGCCGGGGCGGATTGACCGCGAAGCTGCTCGTCTGAGGCGTTGTGCGCCGGAAACCCGAATTGCGGTCCCGCATTCCGCGGCCTGCATGATACGGTCCGCAACTTGCGGGGGAGCGGGCTGTCCGGCCATCGCGGTCCTCCGTCCGACGGAGGGGGCCGGCATGTCCGACGACACCACCCGCTACCTGTGCGCCGCGTCCTACCTCGATCCCGGCTACGGCAAGCGGGCGATCACCGAATTCCTCGTCGAACCGACCCGGCCGGTCCCGCCGTCGCCGGGCCTCGACGCCGGCCGGGTGCTCACCGAAGCCGTCCGGGCGCGGGCGCGGAAGAAGAACCACGACGGGCTGATCGTCGTGCTGCTGGCCGTCATCGTCGCGCTGATGTGGGACAACCCGCTGCTCTACGGCTGGATCGTGCTGTCGGTGCTGCTCGTCGCCGCGCGGACGGGGAAGCACGCCGCCACGCCGGAGAAACCGTTCACCACCAAGACCCTGGTCGTGCTCGGCGTCGTGCTGGTGGTCGCCGTGGTGCTGCTGGTGAACGCGGACGAGCTCTTCGGCACCCGGTCGTCCCGGTACTACGACGACTACATCGTCGAAACCGAGCCGCCGGGCGGCGACACCGCCCGCAGCGTCATCGGCGTCCTGCTCGCCGTGGTCGCGCTCGTCGCCGTGACGATCGAACGCTGGAACCTGCTGACCACCCGCTTCCGGCGCTTCGCCGCGCCCACGCCCGACGGCGGCCGCCTCAGCGGGCTGCTGACCGAAGACTTCCGCGACCAGCTCGTCCGCTACCGCGAGGACGAAGTCCCCGCCGGCGCCCCGCTGGTGGTGTACCGGGGCTACAACCCGTTCGTGGGCGCCGGGTTCCGGCGGGACGCGTGGTCCATGGCCATCCCGCTGGAGCGGCTGGAAGACGGCGAAGGCCGGCCGGAGCTGACCACCGAGGCGTTGTACGAAGGGATCCGCGCGGCGGTCGCGAACCTGCGCACCGCGAAGGCGCTGTCGCCGGACCACCGGCTCGGCGGGCTCACCGTGACCGAGGGCGTGTTCACCCCGGCCGCCGAGCTCATCGACCACCTGGGGGAGCCGGAGGCCGAGGCGTACCTGCCGGACATCGAGCGCCCGCCGCTCACCCGGCTCACCGCGGACGAGGTCGCCCTGCTCCGGAGCGAGCCGAAGGAATGGGCGCGCTACTACCTGTGCTTCCAGGTCGAAACCTGGGACCGCGACCTGGTCCTCACGACGTTCCTGCACGTCGCGGTGGACGACACGACGCTGTACGTCGAGTGGACGCCGTTCGTGCTGCCGCCGATCCGGGCCGAGTACCGCGTGGTGGACAAGATGCGGCCGGACTCGCTGCGCCCGCTCGGCCAGGGCGTGCTGGCCTGGCTGGAGCTGCCGGCGAGCCTGCCGGGCCGGATCGCCCACCTCGCTTCGTGGATCCGGCAGCCGAAGCGCGAGCCCGGCGTCCTCGACCCGGACCGCTACGGCGCCGCGAACACCCTGCGGGAACTGGCGTCGGTCAACCTGTTCGCCGACTACTTCCAGCTCGTCGACACGGCGCGGTACGAGAAGATCATCGAAAGCCGCCTCCTGCCCGCGGTCCGGAAGCTCCTCGATGACGCGGGGTTCTCGACGGCCAAGTTCGACGAGCAGGCGGCGGTCGTGATCACCAACGACATCACCATCGGCGGCGACAACCGCGCCCCGATCACCCAGACCGGGCAACAGAGCCGGCGCCCGCAGCCGCCCGCGGCACCGGGCCGCCCGGCCAGGACGGAGACCTGATGGGACACCGGATCACGAACAAGGTCAGCATCGGCGGCGACAACTCCGGCGACATCACCCAGACCGGCATCGCCGGCGACGTCGCCTCGTTGCTGGCCCTGATCGATCGCCTCGCCGCCGAGGTGCGCGGCCAGGACCTGCCCAAGCAGGAGGTGCTGGCCGACACGCTGACCGACCTGGCGGCCGACCTGCGCGCGGGCGACGCCGCGGAACCGGCGGTGGTGCGCAGCCGCTGGGAGAAGGTCAAGGGACTGCTGGGCGGGGTGGTCCAGTTCTCCGAACTGGTCGCCAAGATCTCCGACCAGGTGCAGAAGATCTTCGGCTAGAGGACCTTCCGCAGCAGCGCGTTGACCTCCTCCGGCCGTTCCATCGACGGCAGGTGCCCGGTGTCGGCCAGCTCGACGAGTTCCGCGTGCGGCAACGATTCCGCCAGGTGCGCCGACAGCTCGACCAGCCCGCGCGCGTCCGCCGTCCCGATCACCACCCACGCGGGTGTGGTGATTTCGGCGAGGCGGTGCCGGGTGTCCGGGATCCGCTCCGTCCACTGTGGAGCCGTCCAGTCGTGCCGGTACACCTGCTCGCACATTTCCCGCACCAGCGCCACCATTTCCGCCGGCAGCACGGAAACGTCCCGGCCGGGACCGGCGACCATGTACCGGATGTTGGCCTCCGCCATGGCCCGCACGTCCGCCGGGTCGACGTCGCCCTCGCGGGCGCGGTAGCGGGCCAAGCGGTCGCCGGGGAGGATCTCGGCGGTCAGGTCCGCGATGTCCGCCTGCATGTGGTCCGGCCAGGTGTGCCCGGTGAGCCCGGACCCGAGCAGCACCAGCCGGGTGATCCGCTCCGGCGCGGCCAGGGCGGCGTCCAGCGCGCACGCCCCGCCCATCGACGCCCCGACCAGCGCGGCCTGCTCGATCCCCCGGGCGTCGAGCAGGGCCAGCAGGTCCTCGTAGTGGGCGTGTTCGCCGGTTTCCCCGCCCGTTTCGCCGAACCCGCGGCGGTCGTAGCGGATCACCCGGTGGCCGGCGGCGAGCTCGGCGAACTGCGCGTCCCACATCCGGCGGTCGCCGATGGCGGCGTGCAGCAGCACGACCGCGGGCCCCTCTCCCGCTTCGTCGTAGCCGAACGCCGTCCCGTTCACCTCGATCGTCGCCATGGCCCCAAGCTAGCGGCACGACCGTGTCACACACCCCGGGTTTCGCTGAGGGCGAGAAGCTAAGGTGCGGTTCATGACCGACGGATTCACCTTGACGCGCGAAGGCGAAGTCGCCCGCCTGACGCTGACCCGGCCGGAAAAAATGAACGCCATCACCTACGGCATGTGGTCGGCGGTCCCGGACGTCGTGGCCGAGGTGGAAGCCGACCCCGCGCTGAAGGTGCTGGTGATCGCGGGCGCCGGGGCGCACTTCTCGGCGGGCGCCGACATCAGCGAGTTCGGGGAACTGCGCACCACGGCGGACGGCGCGGCGAGCTACGACAAGGCCGTCGCGGGCGCGGTCGCGGCCCTCACGGCGATGCGGAAGCCGTCGGTCGCGATGATCCAGGGCAACTGCATCGGCGGCGGCTGCCAGGTCTCGGTCGCCTGCGACTTCCGGTTCGCCGCCGAGGGGTCCCGGTTCGGCATCACCCCGGCGAAGCTCGGCATCGTCTACGACTTCGACTCGACGCGCCAGCTCGTGTCGCTCGTCGGCCCGGCGCACGCCAAGTACTTCCTGCTCTCCGGCGAGCTGATCACCGCTGGCCGCGCCCGCGAAATCGGGCTGCTCAACGACGTCTTCCCGGCCGGCGACCTCGAAGCCTCGACACTGGCGTTCGTCTCGACGCTGTGCTCGCGTTCCCAGGCGTCGATCCGCGGGATGAACCGGATCATCGAGAAGATCGTCGCCGGGCAGGAGGCGCCGGACGCCGAGGTCGAGGAGATCCGCTCGGACGCCCTGCACGGCGAGGACTACGCGGAGGGCGTCGCCGCGTTCCTCGAGCGGCGCCCGCCGCGGTTCACCTTCCGCTGACCCTCAGTTCTCCAGGTACGCGTGGAAGTGCTCGGCCACGACGTCGGTGACCCCGGCGGGGTCGAGCCGCCCGTCGATCTCGATGACGCGGATGCCGAGGTCCCGCGCCGCGTGCACGGCGTGGGCGGCGAGCATCCGGTCGCGCGTCAGCCGGGTCCGCTGCACCGGGATCGCCGGTTCGTCCGGCCGGTGCCGGAGCTGGTGCTGGCGGAACAGCTCGGTCGGCACCAGCACCACCATCCGGCCGGGCGAATCCACCAGCGGCGCGACCAGCTCCGGCCGCAGGCCCCGGCCTTCGGCGACGATCGGCCGCGGTGACGTCAGCGCACGCAGGTCGTCGAGGGCGCAGCGGAAGCGGTGCCCGAACTCGGCCATCATCGCGGTCAGCTGGTCGCCCACCGGGAGGTCGTCGGGCAGCGGGGTGCCCGGCCGGGCCCGGTCGTCGTGGTGGTAGGTCGTCAGGCCGTGCCGCTCGGCCAGCAGCCGGGCGACGGTGGACTTCCCGGTCCACGGGGCGCCGCCGATCCACAGCGCCTTCTGGAGGGTGCCGAACGGATCCCAGGTCATGAGACGACTATCGCGGTCGCGGCGGCCCGAAGGCCAGCGTTCCGCCGCCGGTTGATCCGTTCAGCGCAGAGTGACCCGGCACGCACGCCCCGGGGTCACGGCGCTTCGCGCTCGCCGTCGACCACGAGCACGGTGGAGCTGTCCGCGAACTCCGGTTCCGGGCCGATCCGGAAGTGGAACCGCGAGCCCGGCCGGACCGCGGCGATCACCTGGTGCTCGGCCGTGTCGAGCACGATGATCGCCAGCTCGGTGGTGACGGGCTCGGGCAGCAGGACGACGTCCGGACGCGGTTCCGGGACCACGATCGGCAGCGGCAGGGTCCCGCTGACCGAGCCGGACCCGAAGTCCTCGTCGCCGCCCGCCGGTTCGAACGGGGCCGGCGGGAGCAGCTGCGGGCGCCGCCGCCACCACAGCCCGGCGAGCAGGCCGGTCAGCAGGCCCCCGGTGCCGCTGACGGCCGAAGCCACCCCGACGCCGAGGCCGGACGGTGCTTCGACGGCCGCGGGTTTCGCCGCGGGCGCGGCGGCCGGCGGGGGCGGGGACGACGGCAGGGGACCGAACCGCACGCCCGGCTCCGGGACGGCGTCGTCGGGCAGCTGGAGTACCTGACCGGGCTCGATCGCGGTGGGATCGGTGAACGGCGTCCCGTCCGGCCGCAGCCGGCCCTGGTTCAGCCGGAAGATCTCCGGGAACCGCTGCCCGTCGCCCAGGGCGCGTTCGGCGATCTTGAACAGCGTGATGTCGTCCGGGTTGTCGGCGTGCGGCACGATGTAGTACTTCACCGGCGACGGCGGCGGATCGCCCTGCGCGAGCGCCGGTCCACCGGCGAGCACGGCGAAGAGGATGCCGGCGCAGCCCGCCTGGCCGGCCCGTCCGAGGACGCGGCGCACCGCGGGGACCCGGTTCTCGACCATGTCGGCACCTCTCCCCGGCTGCCCTCGGCGGGTCGCCGGTGTTGCCCCTTTACACGGGGCCGGCGCGGACGCGGTTCAGATCTTGCCCGGGAGCAGCACGAAGCCCGCCAGGCGGGCCTGGCGGGCTTCGTGGACGTGCTTTGCTAGGAGACCGTGACGCCGGTGAACTTGACCTGCTTGGTCGGCGCTCCGGTGCCGTCCTGCGGGTTCGGGTTCGCGATGCCCGCCTTCGCCACCGCGTCGAGTACCTTCAGGCCCTCGTCGCTGATGCTGCCGAACACCGAGTAGTCCGCCGGGAGGCTGTCGGCGGTGCCGTAGACCATGAAGAACTGGCTGCCACCGGAGTTCGGGGCCTGCGTCTTCGCCATCGCGAGGATGCCGCGGCCGTACTTGATCTCCGGGAACGCCTCGTCCGGCATCGTGTAGCCCGGGCCGCCCTGACCGTCCTGGGTCGGGTCGCCGGTGGCCGACGGGTCACCGCACTGCAGCATCTGCAGGCCGTCGGTGCCGAGCCGGTGGCACATGGTGTCGTTGTAGAAGTTCTGCTTCGCCAGGCTGATGAAGCTCTGCACCGCGCACGGCGCCAGCGCCCGGTCGAGCGTCAGCGGGATGTCGCCCGCCGTGCTCTTCAGCGTCACGTTGACCGTGCCGGTCGACGGGACGTTCTTGCCGTCGGGCACGTTCACCTTCTTCGGCGCCTTGCCCGTCGTGTCGGCCTTGAAGTCGCACGTCGTCGGGTTCGGCAGCGCCTTCGCCCGCTTCGGCAGCGCGGTGCGCTGCGTCGGGATCTGGAGGTCGGTGGGCGGCGGCGCGGCCGAAGACGACGACGCCGCCGTGTCGGTGCCGTTGCCGCTGTTCGCGCTCACGATCCACACCACGACACCGGCGACGACGAGGACGGCCACGCCGACTACACCAGCCCCGATCATCCGACGTCGCTTCTGCTGCTCCAATCGGCGCTCGAGCTGACGCTCGAGCTTGCGCTTCGCAGCTTCGCGGCGCTGCTGGTTGGTCGCCACCCCGTACCCTCCAGGTTTCCGCTCGTCTCACACGTTTGAGGTAGCGGCAGTGTATGGGCACAGCCTGTGAGGACCATGTACAGGGCCCGCTAGTCTCAACCCGATCGTGATCGGCGCCGTCCGGCGCGGATGTCCGGGGAGGCGTTCGGTGCTCGTCGTCGGGTTCGGCAGCGGCCCGCTGCAGGCCAACTGCTACCTGCTGGCGGCGGCCGCCGGCGGGCCGTGCGTGGTCGTGGATCCGGGGCAGGAGGTGGCCGCGCCGCTGGCCGCCGCGCTCGCCGAACACCGGCTGGTCCCGGCGGCGTTGCTGGCCACCCACGGGCACCCGGACCACGTCGCTTCGGCCGCTTCGCTGTCGGCCGAGCACGGCGTCCCGCTGCACCTGCACCCGGCCGACGCGCCGCTGTACGACGGCGGCAGCGTGCCCCTGGCGCCGGGCGCGTACGCGGGCCTGGACGTCGATGTCCGCCACGTCCCGGGTCACACCCCGGGATCGGTGGTGCTCGCGCTGGAGACGCCCGAAGGCGGGCGGCTCGCGCTGACCGGCGACACGCTGTTCGCCGGCTCGGTCGGGCGCGGGGACGTGGGGGAGGCGCTGCGGAGCCTGCTGGCGGCGTTCCCGGACGACACGGTGGTGCTGCCGGGCCACGGCCCGGCGACGACGATCGGCCGGGAACGCGCGGGCAACCCGTTCCTGGCCGGGACGGGGGTGGGACGGTGACCGAGCGCGTCGCGCTGTTCGAGGAGGACCCGCGCGGCCGCCGTCGCCGCGGGATCTCGGGCCTGATCGGCGTGGTGATCGTCGCGGCGGCGTTCGGCGGGATCGCCGGCCTGATCGGCGGCACGGTGACCGGCCTGGTCGTCGCGCTGGTGATCGCGCTGCCCCTGCTGTACGTGATGGCGGTCAGCATCCGCCGCCGCGTCTGGCTGGAGGGCTCGACGCTGCTCGTGCGCACGTGGGGCCTGCGCCGGGTCGACCTGGTGACGGCGACCCGCCTCGACCTCGTCGTCGGCGACGTCCGGGGCAGCCGCACGGTCAGCCTGCTGGTGAACGCGGGCCAGCGGGGCAAGGTGGCGAAGGTCGACCTCGCGGTGTTCTCCGGCACGGGCGGGCGCGAGCTGGGCATCCTGCAGCTGCGGAAGCTGGCGAACGCGCTGATGAACAACACCGAGGCGAACGGCCTGGTGTTCGGCGAGCTGCTGGTGGCCGAGCTGAAGGCGGAGGCCCGCGGCGCGGGCGTGGCCGAGCGGCCGCTCTACCGGCTGGCGTCGGTGGCGCCGTCGGGCAAGTACGTCCAGCGCTTCACGATGGAGGCCGTCAGCCGGTTCGTGGCTACGCTGGACTGAGCTTCCCGGTGGCGAGGTGCCCCGCGGGCTCACGGGAGGCGATCAGGGCGGCCAGGACGGTCGTCACCGGCACCGCTGCGACGATGCCGACGCTGCCCGCGAGCGTCCGGATGATCTCCTGCGCGATGTCCTCGCTGCCGAGCAGCGCCCCGAGCCCGACGCCGGAGATCGACGAGTACAGCAGCACCGGCAGCGCGGCCCCGGCGTAGGCCATCACGAGCGTGTTGACCGCCGAGCCGACGTGGTCGCGCCCGATCCGCAGGCCCGAGTGGTACAGCTCGCGCCAGGTCAGGTCCGGGTTGGCGCGGCGGAGTTCCCAGACCGCGCTGGTCTGCGTGACGGTCACGTCGTCGAGCACGCCCAGCGCGCCGATCACGACGCCGGCGAGCAGCAGCCCGCGGGCGTCGATGCCGTGGCCGAGCGAGCCGATCAGCGTCGAGGTGCTGTCGTCGAGGCCGGTCAGCGAGGCCGCGGCGGAGAAGATCGCGGAGAGGACGCCGATGAGCGCGAGGCTGACGAGCGTGCCGAGCACGGCGGCGGACGTCCTCGCGGACAGCCCGTGGGTCAGGTAGAGCGCGATGAACATGATCGCGCCCGCCCCGGCGATGGCCACCACCAGGGGATTCTCACCGGCGAGGATGGCCGGGAGGATGAACAGCGCGATGACGACGAAGGACAGCCCGAGCGCGACGAGCGCGGCGATGCCCTGCCACCGCCCGAGCACCAGCACCGCGACGGCGAAGAGCGCGGCCAGCACGAGCAGCGGGGTCCCGCGCTGGAAGTCGACGAGCTGGAAACTGGCCGGATCCCCGGCGTTCCCGCCGTTGTAGGCGAGCACGACGGCGTCCCCGGCGGCGAACCGCGGGGTGCTGGGCTCGATCGGCACGGTCAGCTTCAGCGGCTTCCCGGCGGCGGGGCCGTCGGTCATGGCGAGGTCGACGGTCAGGCAGGGTTTCGCGTTCGGGTCGGACTGGTCCCCGACCTGCACCTGCCCTTGGGCGAGGCAGGGCCCGGTGGCGGTGGTGCGGATGTCGGCGTGCACCGGCGTGCCCTGCGGGACGACGCTGGTGGGGGAGGCCTTGCCCCAGGGGTAGAGGACGACCATGCCGACGACGGTGGCGAGGGCGAGCGGGGCGAGCAGCCAGATCAGGAGGAGCCGCACCCGGCGCGAGGCCGGGGCGGCGGGGCCGTGGCCGTGTCCATGGCCGTGGCCGTGCCCGGTTTCCGGGGCGGCCGGGGTCTTGCGCTGGACGCGCTGAGGTCCGGTGTCGCCGCGACGGGCCGCGCGGTCGGCTTGGGTGGGAGCGCCCCGGCGGCCTGTGCGGTCGCCTTCGGTGGGGACTGGTTGGGGTCCCGTGTCTCCCCGGCGGCCTGTGCGGTCGCCTTCGGTGGCCGGCTGCGGGCCGGTGTCGCCGCGGCGGGGGCGGGTGCCGTCGGCCGGAACCCGCTGCTGTGCGGTGTCGGCCCGGCGAGCTCCGTTCGTCCCGGCCGGGACCCGCTGGGGCCCGGTGTCCGTGCGGCGGCGAGCCGGGTCGGCCGTGCGGCGGGTGCCCTCGGCCGGGGCGCGGCGGGCGGGTTTCCGGGGCGTACCCGGCGTTCCGGACGTCCCGTGGCCCGGCGAAAGGGACACCTCGTCCGTGATCCGGCGGATCGGGCCGGTTTCGTCGTCGTCGAGGTCAGGACGGTCCACCCGCACATCCTGACAGCGGGTTTCCCCGCGCCCGCACCGGGCCGCCCCCGCCGCCCGGTTCCTCCCGCCATCGCCCGAACTCGTGTGATCAGCCGGGCATCTCGCGTGTCTGGGCGGGCATCTCGCGTGATTGGAGGGGCATCAGCCGTAGGACTGGCGGACGTGGACGCGGCGGTAGGCCGACGGCGGGGTGTCGAAGTGGTCGAGGAAGGCCTGGCGCAGTGTCTCCGTCGAGCCGAAGCCGCAGCGGCGGGCGATCGTGGCCAGCGGGAGGTCGGTGCCCGACAGCAGGCGCGCCGCCTGCTCGGTGCGGATCGTGCGGACGTAGCGGCCGGGGGTCGTGCCCAGGTGGGCGTCGAACAGGCGGGTCAGCTGGCGGGTGCTGAGGCCCGCCCGCGCCGCCAGGGCCGGGGTGCCGAGGTCGGCGTCGAGGTGCTCGGCGATGTACGCCGTCAGGTCGCGGACCTCGCGGTGCTCCGGCGGCGGCCCGGCCAGGAACAGGCTGACCTGCGCCTGGTTCCCCGGCCGCTGCAGGTACGTCACCAGCGCGCGGGCCGCCTCGCGGGCCAGGGACGGCCCGTGGTCGGCCTCCACCAGCGACAGCGTCAGGTCCAGGCCGCTCGTCACGCCCGCCGCCGTGTAGACGTTGCCGTGGCGGACGTACAGCGGCACCGGGTCGACCGTCACCGACGGGTAGTCGCGCGCCAGGCGCGCCGCGTACCGCCAGTGCGTCGTCGCGCGGCGGCCGTTGAGCAACCCCGCCGCGGCCAGCACCTCCGCGCCCGTGCACACCGACGCCACCCGGCGGCTGGTGCGGGCGAGCCGCCGGACGTGGGCCAGCACGCGCTCGTCGGCCGCCGCGGCCGTGCTGCCCCAGCCGCCCGCGACGACCAGCGTGTCGAGGTCGCCGGCGACCTGGTCGAGGCGCAGGTGCGGCTGCAGGGTCAGGCCGGAGGCGGTGGTGATGCCGTGGCCGTCGACCGAGGCGAGCCGGAGCTCGTACGGCGGGCGCGCGCCGAGCCGGTTCGCGGCGTCGAACACATCGGCGGGGCAGGCGATGTCCAGCAGCTCGGCGTCGGCGTAACCGACGATCGCGACCCGTCTGGGTGAGCCTGGCATGATCGAACGCTAGCAGCCGGACCGGCGTTGGGACGCGGTTCGCAGGAATCGGGACATCGGCGTCCGCTCCCGGCCGCGGCGCCGCCAAGGTCGGGACCATGACCGATGACCGCAAGACCATCGCCTTCGTCGTGTACCCCGGCCTCACGCCGCTGGACCTCGTGGGCCCGCTGCAGGTGCTCAGCGCGCTCGGGCAGCTGGACCCGCGTTACCGGACCGTCGTCGTCGGCGCCACGAAGGACACCGTCGGCACCGACACCCCGCTGCGGATCGCCCCGAGCCACACCTTCGACGAGGTGCCCTCGCCGTTCGCCGTGCTGGTGCCCGGCGGGACCGTGCCGACGCTGCACGCGATGGCGGACGAGCACCTCCTCGCCTGGCTGCGCACGGCCGCGCGCAGCGCCGAACTCCTGACGTCGGTCTGCACCGGCTCGCTCGTCCTCGGCGCGGCCGGGCTCCTCGACGGCCGGCGGGCGACGACGCACTGGATGTTCCGCGACCTGCTGCCCGGCCTCGGCGCGACCCCGGTGGCGCGGCGCTGGGTCGAGGACGGCCCGGTGATCACCGCGGCGGGCGTCTCGGCGGGCATCGACCTCGCGCTGCACCTGGCCGAACGCCTCGCCGGACCACAGGTCGCGAAGAACATCCAGTTCGTCATCGAGTACGACCCCGAGCCACCGCAGGGCGGCCTGGACTGGGCGGACCAGCCGTACGGCGACCTGAAGCCGTTGCGGGAGCACACCTTGCGCGAAGGGCTGGCGCGGCAGCCGGACCTGCTGGCGAAACTGCTCCCGTACGCGTGAGGACGAACGTCGTCGGCCATCCGGGTGAGCGGGGTTCCGCCGCGGCGCCGGACGGTTAGATTCAGCTCGCTCGATCAGGTGATCTCGCGGGTGGGGTGTTGTAGCCGTGCGGTTCCAGGTCCTCGGCCCGATGACGGCCACCGTCGCACTGCCGTCGGCGGCCCAGCCGCGGCGGCTGCTCGCCGTCCTGCTCGCCCGCGCCGGCCGGTTCGTCGGCCGGGACACGCTGGTCGACGAGCTGTGGCCGGACGGCGCGCCGCCGAGTGCCGCGGCGATCGTCCAGGTCACCGTGTCGAAGCTGCGCAAGACGCTCTCGCCCGGCCTCGGGGCCGCCGAGGCCGGGCAGCGGCTGCGGTCCGGGCCGCGCGGCTACGCGCTGACCCTCGAACCGGGGGAGCTGGACGCCGACGACTTCCTGGCGCTGCTGTCCTCGGGGGCCGACGACCGGGCGCAGCGCCGCCGCGCGCTCGAACGGGCCCTCGCGTGCTGGCGCGGCGACGCGTTCGCCGACGTCCCGGGCGGGCCGCTGCTGGAGGCGCACAAGCTGTGGCTGGAGGACCGGCGTTCGGCGGCATTGCTGCAGCTGGTCGAGCTGGAGCTGGCCGACGGCGACGGCCGGTCCGTCGTCGAACGGCTCGACCCGGTGGTCGCGGCGCGGCCGGCGGACGAGGTGTTCGCGGCCCGGCTCGCCGCCGCGCTCGGGGCCGTCGGCCGCCGTGAATCGGCCCTGGAGGTGCTCCGCCGGACGCGGCGGGCGCTGTGGGACGAGGCGGGCGTGTGGCCGGGCGCCGACCTCACCGCGGTCTACCGCCGGATCGCCGGCACCGAGTGGACGACGCCGGGGCCGCCCGCCCAGCTCCCGCCCGCGGTGCCCGACTTCACCGGCCGCGCGGCCGAACTCGCCGACGTCGCCCGCGCGCTGCGCGGCCCGGCCCCGGTCGTGCTGCACGGCGCCGCCGGGGCCGGCAAGTCCGCGCTGGCCGTCCAGGCCGCCTGGCGGGCCCGCCGCCGGTTCCCCGACGGCCAGCTGACCGCCTCGCTGCGCACCGAGGACGGGACACCGGCCGACCCGGCGGCCGTGCTGGCCGGGTTCCTGCGCCGCCTGGGCGCGACCCCGGCGGAACTCGCCGACCGCGCCGGGCTGGCCGGGCTCTGGCGCGGCCACACCGCCGACCGGCGGCTGCTGGTACTACTCGAAGACGCCGCGTCCGAGGCCCAGGTGCGGGCGCTGCTGCCGAGCGGGCCCGGCTGCGCCACGCTCGTCACCGCCCGCCGGGAGCTGCCCGGGCTCTGCGGCGCGCGGGCGGTCCCGGTGCCCGAACTGTCCACAGAGGACTCCTGGGCGCTGCTGGCGGCGATCGTGGGGGAGTCGCGCCTGCAGGCGGAACCCGAGGCCGCACAACGAGTTCTCGGCCACTGCGCGGGGCTCGCGCTCGCCGTCCGGATCGCCGGGGCGAAGCTCGCGGCGCGCCCGGGCCGGCGCGTCGCCGACCTCGCCGCGCGCCTGGCCGACGAGCGCCGCCGGCTCGACGAGCTGTCCGCCGGCGACCTCAGCGTCCGTTCCGCGGTGACGTCGGCGCTGCGCGGCGCCGACGTTCCGCTGCTGAGCCTGCTCGCCGCGTTCGGCACCACCGTCCCGGACTGGTGCGCGGCGGCCCTGCTCGACCGGCCCCTCGACACCGCCCGCGACCGCCTCGACGACCTCGCCGCCGCCCACCTGCTGGACCCCGCCGGGTCGCGGTGGGCGGTGCCCCCGTTCGTGCGGCTGGTGCTGGCGGAACACCCGGTGGAAGCCGACCGGGCCGCGCTGCGCCGCGCCTGCGAGACCGCGCTCGCCTACGCCGAACACGCCCGCGGCCGTCCGGCGCCCGGGCTGCCCAAGCCGGATCCGGCGACCGCCCGGCGGATCGCGGCCGACCCGGCCGGGGAGACCGCCCACCTGGCCGCCGCCGCCCGGCTGGCGGGCGGGCACGGCTGGCACGACCTGACCGAACGGCTCGCCGACGCCTGCACCGCGCTGGCGGGCACGCCGTGGCTCGGCCACGCCGCCCGGGCCGTCTCGGTGCTGAGCCTGGCCGCGGCCCGCCGCCGCCGTGACCCGCGCGCGGAGGCCGAGAAGCTCTACAACCTCGGCGCCGTCCATTCGCAGCACGGCCACTGGCACCGGGCGCAGAACTACTTCGTCATGGCCGAGCACCGCTACCGCGCCCTCGACGACCCGCGGGGCACCGGCGCGGTGCTGGCCGCGCTGGCCGACGTCCACCTCGACGGCGGCGACCCGCGGGCCGCCGAGGCCGAGCTGCGGGAAGCTCTCGGCCTGCTGCGCGCGTGCGGGGACCGCCGCGGGCAGGCGGCCGCGGCGGCGCAGCTGGGCTCCCTGGCCGAGGACGTCGGCGACGTGCGGCGCGCGGTCGAGAGCTTCGAGGTGAGCATGCTGCTCGCCCAGGACTGCGACGACAGCCGCGGGCACGACCGGGCCGCCAAGCGCTACGCCGACGTCCTGCGCCGCCACGGCGGCCACGACCGGGCGGCCGACCTGCTCACCGGCGCGCTCGGCGGGGCCGTGAGCACCCGCGAGCGGCACTGGGAGGCGCACGTCCTGCGCAGTCTCGGCGACCTGCACACCGACGCCGGCGAACCCGCCGACGGGCGGCACTTCCTGACCCGGTCGCTGACGCTGTTCGAGCAGATCGGGCACCGGCACGCGGCCGCCTACACCCACCGCAGCCTCGCCGAGGCCTGCCGCCGCGCGGGCGATCCGGCGGGCGCGCGGCGGCACCTGCTGGTCGCGCTGGGCGTGTTCCGCGAGCTGCGCGACCGCCGCGGCGCCGGGTACGCGCTGCTCGGCCTCGGGCGGACGGAGGCGGGCGACGGCGCTCCCGCCGAGGCGGCGCGGCTGCTGCGCACCTCGGCGGGGCTGTTCCGCGAGCTCGGGTTCCCGCTGTGGGAGCTGCGGGCGCTGCGGGAACTCAACGCCGTCAGCAGTGCCGCCCCGGACCGGGACCGGACTCGTGAAGTCTTGACGAAGATCAGGATCTGACCCTGCCGCGCGGCGGGGTCGTTTGGCGAAGTTATGGCCGGCCCGATTTGGCTCGCGGGCGTCCGGATCGCCTTACGAGGGAGACAACGCATGCGGGGACAACGGATGCTGGCGCGGGTGGCACTGGGGCTGGCCGCGGCCGCCGCGACGGCGGTGTTCGCCACCATCGGCACCGCGTCGGCGACCGTCGAGGTCACCAAGCTCACCCAGGCGCAGGCCGCGTCGCAGCTGTCCGCGGCCGGGGTGACGCACTCGTCGAGCGGGAACTGCACCACGCGGTCCAACTCGACGTGCACGTCCTACGAGCAGATCAACCAGACCACCGTCACCGGCGTCATCACGCTGAAGCGGGCCAGCGGCTGCGCGATCAACATCACCGGCGGGACCGAGGTCGGGCACGCGTCGGGCACCTACAGCCACTACAACGGCTACAAGGTCGACATCTCGCACAACAGCTGCATCGACGCCTACATCAAGAACACCTTCGGCTACATCGGCCTGCGCGGCGACGGCTACCCGCAGTGGAAGGCGGCGTCCGGCAACCTCTACTGCGACGAGGGCAACCACTGGGACATCACGTACTACACCTGCGGCTGCTGAGGGCCGGGCCTGCCGGCTTCGAGGGCAGCGGGCAGGCCCGGTTACCGGCCGCGACGGCCGGGTACCCCTCCGGACGGAGGTGCGCAGATGACATCCACCGGCACACCCGTCGCCCGGCGCCGCACGGCAGTGGCCGGCGCGGCGGCGGGTCTCGTCCTGCTGGCCGGGCTCTACCTGGTCATGGCCCCCTGGCTCACCGGCTTCGGCGGGGCGGGCGTCCTCGCGCTGAGCGACACGCTCGTCGGCCTGGTCCTGATCGCGCTGGCGATCGCCCGCACGGCCACCCGGCGGCTCGCGCTGATCGGCTGGGTCGTCCCGGTCCTCGGCGCGTGGGCCGCGGTCTCGCCGTGGCTGCTCCGGCACGCCGGGGAGACCTCGCCGTCGACCGGTGCCCTGGTGGGCAACGTCGTGGCAGGCTTGGTGGTCGTCGTGGCCGGCGTGGCGTTGGCCCGCCGGGTCAGTTCCTGATCAGCAGCCAGTCGCCCGGGCCGCCGCCCGGGCGGTACGGGCTGTCCGCCCGCTTCGCGACGACGCCGGGCAGGCCGTGCTGCCGGCTGGCCCCGGCGACGGCCTCGCCGCCGCCCAGGTAGTAGCGCGGCACCTGCCAGTGCCGGTCCTCGACCGCCAGGCCGTCGAGGAGCTCCCGGCGTTTCGTGTACGGCAGGTCCAGCGTGGCCCGCCCGTCGAGGTGCAGGACGTCGGCGGCGAAGTAGAACACGGGACTGCCGGCCTTGAGCCGCTTGGCGGCCGCCCCGTCGGCCCGGCGGCGCCCTTCGAGGCCGTCCGGGTACGGCTTGCCGTCCTTCACGACGACGACTTCCCCGTCCAGCAGCACTTCCGTCGACCCGAACTGCTCGCCGAGCTTGTGCAGCTCGGGGTAGCGGCCCGTGACGTCGGCGCCGGTCTCGTCGTGCGCGGTGACGCGGCCGCCGCAGACCAGCAGCATCGTGCGCAGGCCACCCCAGGCGAATTCGTAGGCCCACGCGTCGTCGTCCGGCGGCAGGTCACCGGGGACCGCCGTCATCGGCTCGAGGAACTCGGGTGCGTCTTCGTGGCCCGGTTCGGCCGGGTCGAGGCGCCGCAGCGTCCAGTCACGGTCGTCCTCGTCGTGCCGGTTGGTGAACAGGTACTTGCCGCGCGCGCGTTCGCCGTGGAAGACCACCTCGACCTTGTGGTCGTTCCAGTGCAGGGTTTCGTACTTCCCGGTGTCCCACACGGTCATCCGGCCGCCGCCGTACTCGCCCGCCGGGATTTCGCCGGAGAAGGTGAGGTACTCCATGGGGTGGTCTTCGGTGTGCACGGCGAGCCGCGGCACGCCGGGGGAGAGGGGCAGGCCCTTCGGCACCGCCCACGACACGAGGACGCCGTCGCGTTCGAGCCGGAAGTCCCAGTGCAGCCGGGTGGCGTGGTGTTCCTGGATGACGAAGAGGTCGTCGTCCCCGGGGACGGGCGGCCCGTCCGGCCAGGGTTCGGAGGTGCGGTCGCGGGCCCGCTTGCCGCGGTACTCCTCGAGTCTGTCCGCCATGGGTGCCCCGGTACCCCTTCCGCTCTAAGAGCTTCCAGGGTACCGGGGCGGGACCTCAGTCCGTTTCCGCCATCGCCTCGGCGAACTGCGCCGCGTACAGCCGCGCGTACGCACCACCGCTGCCCAACAGCGTCTCGTGGTCGCCCTGCTCGACGATCTGCCCGTGTTCCATCACCAGGATCACGTCCGCGTCCCGGATCGTCGACAGGCGGTGGGCGATCACGAAGCTCGTGCGGCCGCTGCGCAGCTCGTTCATCGCCCGCTGGATGAGCACCTCGGTGCGGGTGTCGACCGAGCTGGTCGCCTCGTCCAGGATGAGGATGACCGGCTTGGCCAGGAACGCCCGCGCCACCGTGATCAGCTGCTTCTCACCCGCGCTGACCGTGCCGCCCTCGTCGTCGAGCACCGTGTCGTACCCGTCCGGCAACGTCCGCACGAACCGGTCCACGTACGTCGCCTGCGCCGCCTGGACGATCTCCTCGCGGCTCGGGTCGTCCGCGCCGTAGGCGATGTTCTCCGCGATCGTGCCGCCGAACAGCCACGCGTCCTGCAGCACCATGCCGGTCTGGTCGCGCAGCTCTTCGCGGTTCATCTTCGCGATGTCGACGCCGTCGAGCGTGATCCGCCCGCCGTCGAGTTCGTAGAACCGCATCAGCAGGTTGACCAGCGTCGTCTTGCCCGCACCCGTCGGGCCGACGATCGCCACCGTCTGCCCCGGTTCCACGGTCAGCGAGAGGTCGTCGATCAGCGGCTTGTCCGGCAGGTAGCGGAACGAGACGTCCTGGAACTCCACGCGCCCGCGGATCACCTCGGGCCGTTCCGGCGAAGCCGGCTCCGGGTCCTGCTCCTCGGCGTCGAGCAGCGCGAACACCCGCTCGGCCGAGGCGACGCCGGACTGCAGCAGGTTCGCCATGCTGGCGATCTGCGTCACCGGCTGGCTGAACTGGCGCGAGTACTGGATGAACGCCTGCACCTCGCCGAGCGTCAGGCTGCCCGACGCCACGCGCAGCGCGCCGATCACCGCCACCAGCACGTAGCTCAGGTTGCCGATGAACATCATCGCCGGCTGGATCATCCCGGAGATGAACTGCGCCCGGAAGCTCGCCTGGTAGAGCGTTTCGTTCTGCTTGTCGAAGATCGCCGCGGACTCGTCGCGGCGGCCGAACACCTTGACCAGCGAGTGCCCGGTGTACATCTCCTCGACGTGCGCGTTGAGCTTCCCGGTCGTCGACCACTGCTTGATGAAGTTGGGCTGCGCCCGCTTGCCGATCTTCGCCGCCACGACCGCCGACAGCGGCACCGTGACCAGCGCGATGGCCGCCAGCAGCGGCGAGATCAGGAACATCATGACCAGCACGCCGATCACCGTCAGCAGCGACGAGACGATCTGCGACAGCGTCTGCTGCAGCGACATCGCCAGGTTGTCGATGTCGTTGGTGACGCGGGAGAGCACCTCGCCGCGCGGCTGGCGGTCGAAGTACTTCAGCGGCAGCCGCGCGAACTTCTCCTCGACCTCCTGGCGCAGCCGGTACACCGCGTGCTGCACCAGGGTCGTCGTCAGCCGGGCCTGGATCAGGCCGAAGAACGACGAGATGACGAACAGCGCCAGCACGGTCAGCAGGATCTGGCCGACCCTGTCGAAGTCGATGCCGACCCCGGGCACCAGGTCGACCCGGCTGTAGATGTCGGCGAGCGTGCCGTCGCCGCGGGCCCGCAGGCCGGCGACGATCTGCTCCTTGGTGACCCCCGGCGGCACCTGCTTGCCGAGCACGCCGGCGAGGATGGCGTCGGTGGCCTGGCCGAGGATCTTCGGCCCGATCACGGTCAGCGCGACGCTGGCCGCCCCGAGCACGAAGACGCCGACGAGCGCGGCCTGCTGCGGCCGGAGCAGCTTCAGCAGCCGCTTGAGCGATCCCTTGAAGTCGAGGGCTTTTTCCGGTGGCGCGCCGCCACCCATGAAGCGGGCTCCCGGTCCGGCCGCGGCCCCGGCGTTGCGGTGCCGTTGCGCGGTCGGGCGTTCGCCGGCGTCGGTGACGGCGGCTTTGGGCGTCTCCGTGGTGCTCACGCCGCCTCCTGCTCGGTCAGCTGGGACAGCACGATCTCCCGGTAGGTTTCGTTGCCGTCCATGAGTTCGTGGTGGGTGCCGGTGCCGACGACGCGGCCTTCGTCGAGGACGATGATGCGGTCGGCGCCCCGGATCGTGCTGACCCGCTGCGCCACGATGACCACCGTCGCCTCCGCCGTCTCCGACACGAGGGCGCGGCGCAGGGCCGCGTCGGTCGCGTAGTCCAGGGCCGAGAACGAGTCGTCGAACAGGTAGATCTCCGGTTTGTGCACCAGCATCCGGGCGATCGCGAGCCGCTGCCGCTGACCGCCCGAGACGTTCGTGCCGCCCTGGGCGATCGGCGCGTCCAGGCCTTCGGGCATCGCTTCGACGAAGTCCTTGCCCTGCGCCACTTCCAGCGCGTGCCACAGCTCTTCGTCGGTCGCGTCCGGGTTGCCGTAGCGCAGGTTGCTCGCCACCGTGCCGGCGAACAGGTACGGCTTCTGCGGCACGAGCCCGACCGTGCGGGCGAGCACCGCCGGGTCGAGGTCGCGGACGTCGACGCCGTCGACCTTCACCGTGCCGGCGGTGGCGTCCATCAGCCGGGGGATCAGGTTGAGCAGCGTGGTCTTGCCGGTGCCGGTCGACCCGATCACGGCGGTGGTCTCACCCGGGCGCCCGATCAGCGAGATGTCGCACAGCACCGGCTTTTCCGCGCCGGGGTAGCGGAACTCGACGCCCGAGAGCTCCAGGTGCCCGTGCACCGCGCCGGGCCGGATCGGCGTCACCGGCGGGCGCACGCTCGACTCGGTGTCGAGCACCTCGCTGATCCGCTCGGCGCTGACCTCCGCGCGCGGCACCATCATGAACATGAACGTGGCCATCATGACGGCCATCAGGATCTGCAGCAGGTAGGACAGGAACGCCGTCATGGCGCCGATCTGCATGCTGCCGGAGTCGATGCGCTGGCCGCCGAACCACAGCACCGCGACGCTGGACACGTTCATCACCAGCATCACGATCGGGAACATCAGGGCCATCAGCCGCCCGACCCGCAGCGAGACGGTCAGCAGCTCGTCGTTCGCGACGTCGAAGCGCTGCCGTTCGTGCTTGTCGCGCACGAACGCCCGGATGACCCGGATGCCCATGATCTGCTCGCGCAGGATCTGGTTGATGCGGTCGATCCGGACCTGCATCAGGCGGAACGCGGGCCGCATCTTGGCGATGATGACCCCGACCGAGACCGCGAGCACGGGCACGATCACCAGCAGCAGCGACGACAGCGGCACGTCGAGGTTCAGCGCCAGGATGATGCCGCCGACGCACATGATCGGCGCGGACACCATCAGGGTCAGCGTCATCAGCACCAGCATCTGGACCTGCTGGACGTCGTTGGTGGTGCGGGTGATCAGCGACGGCGTGCCGAACTGGCCCACCTCGCGGGCCGAGAAGTCCTGCACCCGGTGGAAGACCCCGGCGCGGATGTCGCGGCCGATCGCCATCGCCGTGCGCGCGCCGAAGTAGACCGCGCCGATCGAGCCGGCGATCTGGGCCAGCGTGACGGCCAGCATCACCGCGCCGATCCGCAGGATGTAGGCCATGTCGCCCTTGATCAGGCCGTTGTCGACGATGTCGGCGTTCAGCGTCGGCAGGTAGAGCATGGCGATCGTCTGCACCAGCTGCAGCACGACGATCACCCACAGCGTGCCCCGGTACGGGCGCAGGTGGCTGCGCAGGAGCTTGACTAGCACAACGGTTCCCCCAGTGGAGTGGTGGTGTTCGGGTCGGGTGTTCCTTCGGTGCCACCGGTCAGGGTCGGCATCCCGGCGGCCAGCTCGTCCAGCAACCGCTCCAGGGTCGGCAGGAGCAGTTCACCTTCGGTCGTGAACCAGTTGACGAAGGCGACGCGGACGGCGCTTTCCACCGAGGAGGCCATCAGCCGGCACAGCAGGTGGTCCACACCGCCCACCCGTTTCGCGATCGTCTCGGCGAGGACCCGCTCGACCGCCGCGTGGGCGTTCAGGAACTCGCCCCGCAGCATGAGCTGGCCCATCAGCTCCCGGATACGGGCAACATACGCGCGATCCGGCTCGCCTTCACGCGAATATTGCTCGAGCACGGCCTGCTTGACGGACTCCCAGAGCGGTTCCCCCGCCGGCCGGGCGAGCAGGGCCTCGCGCATCCCCTCGTGGCGGTCGACGACCACGGCGCAGACCGCCTGCTCCTTGCTGGAAAAGTAGTTGTTGAACGTGCGGGCGGAGACGCCGACCTCGGTGGCGATGTCCTCCACCCGGACGTTGTCGAGCCCCCGCTCCAGCGTGAGCCGCAGCGCGGCCTGCGCGAGCGCCCGGCGGGCCTCGCGCTTCTTCCGCTCCCGCAGGGTGAGCGTCGGGAGTTCGTCCGGTGGCATGTGCAGAGTGTAGCGAAAAACTTGCGTGCCCCGCAAAAAATTGCGTGGCACGCAAGTTTGGGACGAACCGGACATTGCCTGGTTTGCGGGTCCGTTCGGCCTCGGCTGCGGAATCCGGCCGTGTGCGCTGTGTTGCGGGGTGCAAAATGCAAAATTGAACCGAATGGCCTAATCCACTGCGCTCACCAGCAGCGACGCCCGCCCTTCGCGATCACGCACCGCGATCGTACGGGGACCGGCTGTGGACATCCCACGAACCTTTCTGCTTGCATGTCCCGCATCGCCGCCGGGGGTCGGCGCACACCGACGTTTCGCGTACCCGAGCAAGGAAGAAGTGGGACCACATGGCGAGCCGGGCCCGGGAACTCCTGGATCGATCACGCGTCCTGCTGGACCGCTCGCGCGTGGCCACCGCGCAGTTCCTCACCGCGCCCCCGAAGCACCCGGGCCACGCGCCCGCGGCCGGGCCGGCGATCGCGGAGCTGTCGCCGGCCCTCACCCCGGTGCCGGACGGCGAAGGCGTGCTGGCCGAGATCTGCGCCAGCGTCGCCCTGCGTGATCTGAACCTGCTCGACCAGCTGCTCGCCCGGCTGGAGGAGCTGGAGGCGGGGGAGGAGGACCACCACCGCCTCGCCGAGCTCTACCAGCTCGACCACCTCGCCACCCGGCTGCGCCGCAACGCCGAGAACCTGCGGGTGCTCGCCGGGCAGGACACCGCCGGGGACGCCGCCCGCGCGACCTCGGTGCTCGACCTGATGCGCGAGGCGATGTCCTCGATCAACCACTACGCCCGGATCACCATCGGCCGGGTGGTCAACCTCGGTGTCGTCGGTTTCGCCGCGGAAGACCTGGGCCGGGTGCTGGCGGAGCTGTTCGACAACGCCGCCAACCAGTCTTCGCCGAGTTCGCCGGTGCACGTGAGCGCCCACCTCACCGAGCAGGGCAGCGTGCTCGTCCGGATCGAGGACGAGGGCATCGGCGTCCCCGCCGACCGCATCGGCGACCTCAACGCGCGGCTCGCGGCGGGCGGCGACCTCGACGACGCCTCGGCGCGGCACATGGGCCTCGCCGTGGTCGCCCGCCTCGCCGCCCGGCACGGCGTCACCGTGCGGCTCGACCGGCGCAGCCCGCACGGCACGGTGGCCACCGTGCTGCTGCCGACCGGCGTCGTCACCGAGCTCGCCGAGCACGCCTGGTCGGGTACGCGCACCGTTTCCGTTCCGGGTGCGCGGGGCGGAGCCCCGGACGGCGCCGCGCCGATCGAGCCGGTCAAGGCCGTCCGCGAGCCGGCCACCGGCGTGCTGCCGCGCCGCCGCGCGCGGGACGAGCCGGAACCGCCGCCGCGGCGGCCCACCCCGCGCCCGCGGCCGGTCGAGCGGGCCGTCGGCGGAACCACGGCCCACGGCCTGCCGCGCCGTGTGCCCGGCAGCATCCGCGGCGCCGCCCCGGAACCGGCGCCACCGCCACCGCCGGCGGACGGCGGCGACCCGGCGGCCGGGCACGAGCGGCTGCTGGCCGACCTCGGCGCGTTCGCCGACGGCGAGCAGGCCGCGCTCGCGGAGCACCGCACCCGGCAGGACGAGACGCCCGGAGGAACCACCCGGTGAGCACGCCCCACCCGGCCACGGCGAACTTCACCTGGCTGCTCGACGATTTCGTGCGGAAGGTCCACGGCGTCAGCCACGCGCTGATCATGAGCGTCGACGGCTTCCCGCTCACCGCCTCGGACTCGGTCGGCGAGGCCGAGGCCGAACAGCTGGCCGCGATCGCCAGCGGCCTGCTCTCCCTGGCCGGCAACAGCGCGGCGCTGTTCGGGAAGGGCGCCTGCGAACAGATCATCATCCGGCTCACCCACGGCTACTTCCTGTTCATGGGCATCGGCTCCGGTGCCGGGCTCGCGGTGCTGACCTCGGGCGAGGCGGACATGAAGGTGGTCGCCTACGAGATGACCCAGTTCATCACCAACGCCGGGCACGCGCTCACCCCCGAGGTGCGCGCGGAGCTGCGGCAGGTGCTGACCGCCCGCCGGCCCCGGATGTGAGCCACGTGCCCGACCAGGATGTGATGCCCGTGTCCGGACCGGACACCCCGTTACCGCGCCGGAGCCGCCGGATCCGCGCGTACGCCCTCACCGGCGGCCGCACCGGCACCCGCTTCCAGCTGCTGGTCGAGACGCTGGTCTCGGTGCCGGCGTACGACCCGGCGCTGAGCGGCACGCTGATGCCCGAATCCCGCGCGCTCTACGAACGCGCGCGGGTGCGGTGCTCGATCGCCGAGCTGTCGGTCGGCCTGGACCTGCCGCTGGGCGTGGTCCGGGTGCTGATCGGCGACCTCGCCGCCCAGGGTGCGGTGTTCGTGCACCCCACCGCGCACGCCTACCACCACGACACCACCGTCCTCGAGAGGATCCTTGATGGGCTCAAGCGGCTCCCCGCCTGAGGGCGATCTGCTGACGATCTCCGCGAAGATCGTCGTCGCCGGGGGCTTCGGTGTCGGCAAGACCACCTTCGTCGGTGCGGTGTCCGAGGTGCCGCCGATGAGCAACGAGGCGTGGATGACCGAGGCCGGGGAAGGCATCGACGAGATCCCGCCCGGTGGCAAGTCGACCACGACCGTGGCGATGGACTTCGGCCGGATCACCCTGCGCCCCGACCTGCTGCTGTACCTGTTCGGCACGCCGGGGCAGGCGCGGTTCTGGTTCCTGTGGGACGACCTGAGCCGCGGTGCGCTCGGCGCCGTCGTGCTGGTCGACACCAGCCGGATCGACGAGTCGTTCGCGGCGATCAACTACTTCGAGAACGACTCGGACCTGCCGTTCGTGGTGGCGGTCAACCAGTTCGAGGGCAAGCCGGTGCACGACCTCGACGAGGTCCGCGACGCGCTGGCCCTCGACCCGGCCGTCCCGCTGGTCACCTGCGACGCCCGCGACCGCGCGTCGACGATCGCCACCCTGACCGAACTGGTCGGCCACACGTTGTCGCTGGCGGTGCTCTCCGGCCCGGCGGGCCGCGAGCTCGCCGGCAGCACCCCGCACGCCTGAAACCCCGGAAGGTGAAGAGTTCCATGCGCAAGGTCCTGGTGGTGGGCGCCGGGCAGTCCGGGCTGCAGCTGGCCCTCGGGCTGCAGGCGAAGGACTACGACGTCACGGTGATGTCCGCGCGGACACCGGAGGAGATCCGGGCCGGGCGGGTGATGTCGACGCAGTGCATGTTCCACGACGCGCTGCAGCACGAACGCGACCTCGGGATCAACCTGTGGGAGGCCGGGACGGTGAACGTCGAGGGCCTCGGCGTTTCGGTGGCCGCGCCGGACGGCGGCCGCGCGCTCGACTGGTTCGCCGAGCTCGACCACCCCGCGCAGTCGGTCGACCAGCGGGTCAAGATGGCCGGCTGGCTGGAGCTGTTCGAGGACCGCGGCGGCAAGCTCGTCATCCACGGCGTGATGACGTCCGAACTGGACGCCCTGTCGCGGCTCTACGACCTGGTGGTGATCTCGGCCGGCAAGGGGGAGCTGGTCCAGCTGTTCGACCGGGTGCCCGAGCGGTCGCCGTACACCCGGCCGATGCGTGCGCTCTCGCTGGTCTACGCCCACGGCGTGCAGCGGCGGCCGGAGCACCCGGACCAGGTGGGGGTGCGGTTCAACATCGTCCCCGGCGTCGGCGAGCTGTTCATGATCCCGGCGTACACGCTGAGCGGCAACTGCGACATCCTCTTCTTCGAAGGGGTGCCCGGCGGGCCGCTGGACTGCTTCGACGACCACCCGGGCCCGGACGAGCACTTCAAGCGCGTGCTCGACCTGATGCGGCAGTACGTGCCGTGGGAGTACGACCGCTGCCGCGAGGCGGAGCTGACCGACGCGAAGGCGACCCTCGCGGGCGGCTACCCGCCGGTGGTGCGCCACCCGGTCGGCACCCTGCCCGGCGGTGCCATCGTGCTGGGCATGGCCGACGTCGTCGTGGCGAACGACCCGATCACCGGGCAGGGCTCGAACAACGCGAGCCACTGCGCGGCGACCTACCTCGACGCGATCGTCTCCCACGGCGACCGGCCGTTCGACGCGGCCTGGATGGAAGCGACGTTCGAGCGCTACTGGGAGTACGCCCGGCACGTCACCGAATGGACGAACGCGCTGCTCCTGCCGCCGCCCCCGCACGTGCTCCAGATCCTCGGGGTGGCGGGGCAGAACCCGGCGGTCGCGCGGCGGTTCGCCAACGGATTCACCGACCCGGCGGACTTCCGGCACTGGTTCATGGACCCCGCACTCTGGGAGAAATACCTGGCAGAGGTCTAGATCAGACTGTCGCCGGGGGGCGATCCGAGCTACGGTAACTACCGAGAGTGAAGGCAACCTCGGAGGTACGTGGCATGCGGGCGATGTGGAAGGGCTCGGTGTCCTTCGGGCTGGTCAGCATCCCGGTCCAGCTGTACGCGGCCACGGAGAACAAGAACGTCTCCCTCCGGCAGGTGCACGAGGCCGACGGCGGCCGCATCCAGTACAAGCGGTTCTGCACGATCGACGGCCAGGAAGTGCCGTACGCCGAGATCGCCAAGGGCTACGAGCTGCCCGACGGCGAGATGGTGGTGATCACCGACGCGGAGATGGCCGAGCTGCCGCTGTCCACCCAGCGCACCATCGACGTGCTGGAGTTCGTGCCGCTGGAGTCGATCGACCCGATCCAGTACGACCGGACCTACTACCTCGAACCGCAGAAGAACGCGGTGAAACCGTACGTCGTGCTGCGGGACGCGCTGCACAAGTCGAGCCAGGTGGCCGTCGCGAAGGTGGCGGTCCGGCAGCGGGAGAGCATGGCGGTGCTGCGGGTGCACGCCGACGTCCTGGTGATGACGACCATGCTGTGGCCGGACGAGGTCCGCGAACCCGACTTCCCGTTCCTGCGCGACGACCCGCCGCAGATCCGGCCGCAGGAGCTGACCATGGCGGGGTCGCTGATCGACTCGCTGGCCGAGCCGGTGTTCGAGCCGGAGAAGTACCACGACCACTACCGCGAGGCCCTCGAAGAGATGATCGAGGCGAAGGTCGCCGGCGACGAGACGACCAAGCCCGCGGCCGTCACCGCCAAGGCCGACGTCGTCGACCTGATGGCCGCCCTCCAGGCCAGTGTGGACGCCGCCAAGAAGTCGCGTCAGTCCGCGTCGGAGGCGTCCTCTTCGGATTCCGATGCGTCCGAAGAGGACGAGAAGCCGGCGAAGAAGAAGCCGGCCGCCCGCAAGCGGGCCCCGAAGTCCGCCTGAGCCCGCCTGAGCCCGCCCCGGACGGGTGGTTGCGCCGACACGCCGCCCGGCTGCCGCGCCCGCGTGCTTCCCGGTCCTACCTTGGGGTGCACGAGCGCGGAAGGCGGTGCGGACATGGAGTGTGCTTCCTGTGACGCGGGGATCGATCACTGCCACGGCACGCTGGTGGTGCACCCGGAGCGCGGGTTCGCCGAGTGCACCGAACCGGCCTGCGTGGACGGTGACCGCGTCCGGCACGCGCTGATCGTCGACTGCCAGGGCATCGGCGGCGGGTGCGGCTGCGCCGCCGGGCCGCGGAAGTCCTTGCTGCGCCGGGTTTCCTGAGCCTCCCGCCAGGATCGTGCCGGCCTTCCCGCCAGGTTTCCGCGCCCGGCGGGAAGGCCGGCACGGCGTCAGGAAGCCGTCAAGGTCGTAACCCGATCGTGTATGCAGCTGTGTACACCGGCTTGGCGATGTGCTAACACTAACGAGGTCCTTCGGCTCTCCCTCCCCCTCGGAGCCGGAGGACCCCTTCATTTCCGCGGTGTCCGCTGTGGATACGTCAGTCTTGGATGTACAGTTCACTGCATGGTGACCTGTGAGACGCGCGAGTCGGCGCTGGCCCGGATCGGGCGCGCCCTGGCCGACCCGACCCGCTGCCGGATCCTGACCGCGCTGCTCGACGGCCCGGCCTACCCCGGGCGGCTGGCCGCGGACCTCGGGCTGAGCCGGCCGAACGTCTCGAACCACCTGTCGTGCCTGCGCGGCTGCGGGCTCGTCGTGGCCGGCTACGAAGGCCGTCAGGTGCGGTACGAAATCGCCGACGAACACCTGGCCCGCGCGCTGCGGGAGCTCGTCCAGGTCGTCCTGGCGGTCGAACCGCAGCCCGCGTGCGAGGACGAGGTGGGGGCGAGGTGACGTGCGCCGACGGCTGCTGCGCGCCGCCCGTGGTGGCGCCGGACCGCCGGGCGGCGCTGGTGCGCCGGGTGCGGCTGCTCGTGGCCGCGACCATCACCTACAACGTCGTCGAGGCGGTCCTCGCCCTCGGTGCCGGTGCCGCGGCGTCGTCCGGCGCGCTGATCGGCTTCGGGCTGGATTCGGTGATCGAGGTGGCGTCGGCGGCCGCGGTCGCGTGGCAGTTCTCCGGCCGTGACCCGGAAGCCCGGGAACGGCGGGCGCTGCGGGCGATCGCGATTTCGTTCTTCGCGCTCGCGATTTACGTGACGGCGGAAGCAGCCGGAACGTTTTTCACCGGCACGGTGCCGGAAACTTCGCGAACCGGAATCGTGCTCGCGGCCGTTTCTCTGGCGGTGATGCCGGCCCTTTCCGCGGCCCAGCGCCGGGCGGGGCGCGAGCTGGGGTCCGCCAGCGCCGTCGCGGATTCGCGGCAGACTTTGCTCTGCTCTTGCCTTTCCGCGGTGCTCTTGGCGGGCTTGCTGCTCAACGCCCTGTTCGGCTGGTGGTGGGCCGACCCGGCGGTCGCACTGGCGATCGCCGGGGTGGCGGTGCTGGAAGGCCGAACGGCCTGGCGCGGCCAGCATTGCTGCTGACGCGCCAGGCCGTGGCGGAGTCTCGAGATCAGTACCAGTGCGCGCGCCCGCCGATCCGGCGGCCGGTGCCGCCCAGGATGGCCAGTGCCACACCGGCCACCGCGAGAATGATGCCGATGGTGTACAGCACCGGGATACCGACGATGAACCCGATGATCAGGAGGATTACACCGAGAACGATCACTTGACACACTCCTTCGCACGAGACCCGGCCCGGCTCCGTGCCGTCCGGGCGGATGCGCTTCTCTCGACGGGAGGATGGCCAGTTTCCCGATAAACCAAACTACGGCGAATGGAGCAATCTTGCGTCAGTACCGATAGTGATCGAGCTTGTACGGACCTTCGACGTCGACGCCGATGTATTCCGCCTGGGCCTTCGTCAGCTTGGTGAGTTTCACACCGAGGGCGTCGAGGTGCAGGCGAGCCACCTTCTCGTCCAGGTGCTTCGGCAGCCGGTGGACGTCGGTGGCGTACTCGCCGGGCTTGGCGAACAGCTCGATCTGCGCGATGGCCTGGTTGGTGAAGGAGTTCGACATCACGAACGACGGGTGGCCGGTCGCGTTGCCCAGGTTCATCAGCCGGCCCTCGGAGAGCACGATGATCGCGTGGCCGTCCGGGAACGTCCACTCGTGCACCTGCGGCTTGATCTCCTTCTTCACCACGCCGGGCAGCTTCGCCAGCCCGGCCATGTCGATCTCGTTGTCGAAGTGCCCGACGTTGGCGACGATCGCGTTGTGCTTCATCCGGCCCATCTGCGCCGCCGAGACGATGCCGAAGTTGCCGGTGGTGGTGATGAAGATGTCCGCCGTCTCGACGACGTCGTCCAGTTCCACGACGTCGAGGCCGTCCATGGCCGCCTGCAACGCGCAGATCGGGTCGATCTCGGTGACCGCGACCCGGGCGCCCTGGCCGCGCAGGGCCTCCACCGCCCCCTTGCCGACGTCGCCGTAGCCGCAGACGACGACGCGCTTGCCGCCGATCATCACGTCGGTGGCCCGGTTCAGGCCGTCCACAAGGGAGTGCCGGATGCCGTACTTGTTGTCGAACTTGGACTTCGTGACGGAGTCGTTGACGTTCATCGCCGGGAAGAGCAGCTCGCCGTCCTTGGCGAGCTTGTAGAGCCGCTTGACGCCGTTGGTGGTCTCCTCGGTGACGCCGCGGATCTCCTTGGCCATCCGGGTGAAGCGGTCGCCGTCGGCCGCCAGGCTCGCACGGAGGGTGTCGAGGATGATCCGGTACTCCTCCGGGTCCTCTTCGGACGGTTGCGGCACGGCGCCGGCCGCCTCGAACTCGACTCCCTTGTGGACGAGCAGGGTGGCGTCCCCGCCGTCGTCGAGGATCATGTTCGGCGCCTGGCCGCCGGGGAAGGCGAAGAGCCGGTCGGTGCACCACCAGTACTCTTCGAGCGTCTCGCCCTTCCAGGCGAACACCGGGGTGCCCGCCGGGGCGTCGACGGTGCCTTCGGGGCCGACGACGACCGCGGCCGCGGCCTCGTCCTGGGTGGAGAAGATGTTGCAGGACACCCAGCGCACCTGGGCGCCGAGCGCCACCAGCGTCTCGATGAGCACGGCGGTCTGCACGGTCATGTGCAGCGAGCCGGCGATGCGCGCGCCCTTCAGCGGCTGTGCGGCGGCGTATTCGCGGCGGATGGCCATCAGGCCGGGCATCTCGTGCTCGGCCAGCCGCAGCTGGGTGCGGCCGGCGTCGGCGAGGGTGAGGTCGGCCACGGCGAAGTCGAGGCCGTTTCGGGTCTGCAGTTTGTCACTCATGCTTGCACGCACTCCGGAGTCGTCGAGGATGCGCTCGGGAGGCGGCGTCGAAGTCCTTGCGGACAAAGAAGAAGGCACCTCCCTCGCGGGAGGCGCCCTTGGAGTCGTGTGCCGGGCCGAGCGTGGCGGAAGTGGCTTCCGTCGCAGCGCCTCTCGGCCCGAGTCCAGGATGGCAAAGCCGCCGCGAGGCTGTCAAGCGAGCGAGCAGGCCATGAGAACGTCGTCGACGTCGGTCCCGTCGATGCGGAATTCGCCCCGCAGCACGCCTTCCACCACGAACCCGCAGCGTTCGTAGACCCGCCGGGCGCCGGTGTTCGGCCCGAGCACCCGCAGCGTCACCTTGCGGGCACCCTGCCGCCGCGCCTCGGCCACGGCGGCCTCGACGAGCCGCCCCGCGATCCCGAGCCGCCGCCGGTCCGGGTCGACGGCCAGCCCGTCGAGCACGAGGACGTGCCGGTGGGCGGGGATGCCGAACCCGGCACCGAGCCGCACGTACCCGGCGACCACCCCGTCGTGCTCGGCGACGAGAACGTCCCCGGGGCGCGTGCCTTCGGCGAAGAACGGCGTGCCGGCCGGCGGTGCCGGGGCGGGGGAGACGGCCGGGGTCCAGGTGCGTTCGTCGAGCTTCGCGAGCACGGGTTCGTCGTCCTCGCGGGCGGTCCTGGTGGTGATCACCCGGGTATCCTGACGGAATCCGGTGTGGCGCGCGAAGGGTTTCAGACCAGGTGCGCGCGCCGCCAGATGGACTCCGAACGGCCGCCGACCAGGCCCGCTTCGCGCAGGAACGGCACGATCTTCTCGGCCATCCACCGCCGCGTCTCGTGGAAGTGCGGGTTCGCCAGCGCCGCCGCGCGGCCCTCGCGGGGGTCGATCCCCACGCTCCGGTAGATCCGGGCGTCGACCATGCTGTCGACCACGCCGAACGCGACCAGTGCCGTCCGCAGCCGGTGGCGCTGCAGCGCCGCCTTCGTCAGCTTCGGCGTCTCGCGCAGCACCTCTTCCTTGGCGAACCGGACGTGCCGGGCCTCCTCGACCACGTGGATGCGGTTGACCGAGCGGATCAGCGGCTGGATGCCGTCGTCGTCCATCATCGAGCGCTGCAGGCGGTCGGTGGTCTCCTCCGCGACCAGGACGCTGGCGAACATCGACGGCCCGGCCGCGGTCGCGCCGAACACCTTCGCCGCGCGGTGCACCACCTTCGGGACGCCGTAGCGCGGGACACCCAGCCGCTCGGCGGTGCGGGCGAACATCACCGAGTGCCGGGTCTCGTCGCCGATCTCGGTCATCGCGTACTGCGCGTGCTCGGTGCGCGCGTCCAGGTCGAAGACGTACCGGGCCAGCAGCTGCATCAGGACGATCTCGAACCACAGGCCGACGCTCATGATGCTGGCGATCTCGTGCTTGGACAGCTCGATCCGCTGCTCGGGCGTCAGTTTCGCCCAGAGGCCGGTGCCGTAGAGGGAGACGCGTTCGAGCGGCATGTACGCCTTGCCCTCGGCGAGCGGCGCGTCCCAGTCGATGTCGACGTACGGGTCGTAGGAGTTCTTCGCGGAGCTCCTGAGCAGGCGAGCCGCGGTGACGTCCCGGTCCTGGGCCTCGACGCCCATGGCCACCTCCGGAAGTAGGGGGTACATGCTGTACTAGCTACTTCGGGAGCGTACACCGCCCGGCCGGTCCTGAGTAGGCTTCCGCCGTGACCAAGGTCGACGGACGGGCCGCGCGCTGGGCGGGCCAGCAGGAACGGCGGCGCGCCGAGTTCGTCGACGCGGCGCTGGCCGCCATCGCCGAGCACGGCCCGGACGTCTCGACCGAGCAGATCGCCGAACGCGCCGGCGTCGCCCGCACCCGCCTCTACCGGCACTTCGACGGCGCGGCCGACCTCCAGCGGGCGATCGCCCGGCGCGCGGCCGAGCTGGTGACGGCCGACCTCGCGCCGCTGTGGCACCCCGAAGGCTCGCCGAACGAGATGATCTCCACGGTGATCTCGACGCACCTGCGCTGGCTGACCGAGCACGCCCCCCTGCACCGCTACCTCACGCGCACCGAGCCGGGCGGCCCCGACGTCCGCGGCGCGATCGCCCGCCACCTCAGTTCCCTGTTCACCGGCTACCTGACGGCGTTCGGCCTCGACCCGGCGCCCGCCGACACGATCGCCTTCGGCCTGGTCGGCTACGTCGAATCGGCGACGACCCGCTGGCTCGACCACCCGGGCGCGCTCAGCCTGGCCCAGCTGACCGCCCAGCTCACCGGCACGATCTGGGCGATGCTGGACCACACCCTGCGGGCCGGCGGGGTGACCCTCGACCCGGACCGCCCGCTGCCCCTGCCGGAGGAGGTCTCCCGCGGCTTGTCGTGAGTGTTAAGGCGCGTTCTAACACTGTTTCTCACTCACGACGAGACTGGCGCTACGCGCAGGCGAGCCGTGCCCAGACGACCTTGCCGTCGTCGTGGTGGCTCACGCCCCAGCTTTCGGCCAGTTCGTCGACCAGGAGCAGGCCCCGGCCGCCCGCGTGGCCGGGGACGCGCAAGCGTGGCTCGCCGGTGCCCACGTCGGTGACCGCCACCGTCACCTCGCACGGGTCCGCCGCGAGGTGGAGCCGCAGCTGGCAGGGGCCGGTGGCGTGGATGTAGGCGTTCTCCAGCAGTTCGCCGACCACGATCAACGCGTCGACCCGGTCCGCTTCGGCCAGCGACGCTAGCCTGGTCCCGGCCCAGCGGCGGCCGGCGGCCAGTCCCGACGAGCCCGATCCGGTCAGGTCGAGCACGTCCCAGCCCGGTTCGCGCGCCGCGCCCCAATTCACTCGCACCGTGCGACCCCTCCTTCTCGGATAAGGCCTACCCGGAAAAACCGGCGTTACACGTGTGGGGGAGGTGTTACGGGAGTCCGCAGCCCCAGCGGAACGCCTCCCGCAACGCGGTGACCAGCACTTCGTCGTCGACCTCACTGGGCTGGTCGCCCATCGGCAGCCAGAGCTCGTCGTCCGGTGTGCCCGGAATGACGCGGGTCAGGGTGACGCCGGGATAGGCGAGCGTCTCGGTTGCACCGTCGGCGCCCGGGACGGTGATGCGCCGGGACTCCGCCCGGACGAGGACCTTCCGCTGGTCGTTCATGCCGTCTCCCCGGCGGGCACGGCGCGCCCCGAGGGGGAGGAGAGCGCGCCATGTCCGTCTTTGAAACGGTACGCCGCGCCCGGGTGGGCGGCCCCGGAACCACTCGTACGCCGGAGCAGCGGAGCGTGACCGGGCGTCCCGGCTGCTTTGCGCGAACTCGCCGTGGGCGAATTGCCCGGTACCTATCTTTTGTCCTTCTCCGACGAAAGTCGGTTCCGCCCGCCGGGGCCGCGGCCCACCCTCGACCGCACCGGACCTCCGGTCGGCTCGACCCCCACCGTGGCCGGCGCGGCCACCCCGCGCGCCGGCTTTGCCCGCGAAAGTGAGTTACCGGCATGCGCAGAACGTCCCCGGGACACCACCTCCTCGCCCGCTCCGCCACCGCGCTCGTGGCCGCCGCCGCGGCCACCGCCTTCTTCACCCCGGTCACCGCGACCGCCACCACCATCGACGGCTACTCGCCCACGGTGCAGCACGACGCGGTCGCGTCCCTCGCCGCGGAGGCGGGGATCAGCGAGTCCGCCGCCGTCGCCCTGCTGCGCACGCAGGCGGCCAGTGTCGAGACCCTGCACGCGGTCACCGCCGCCCTCGGGACCCGGGCCGCGGACGGCTACCTCGACGCGGCCGCCAAGCCCGTGGTCAACGTGCTCGACCAGGCCGCCGCCCGCCAGGCCGAGCAGGCCGGCGCGCAGGCCCGGCTCGTCAAGCACGCCACGGCCGCGCTGGCGAGCGCGCAGAACGCCCTGCAGGCGCTGCCCGCGGTGACGCACACCGCGATCGGCCTCGACCCGGCGGCCAACCAGGTCGTGCTGACCGTGGCCGACGCGGCCAAGGGCACCGAAGCCCTGCTGAAGGCGGCCGGAGCACTGGGCGACCGGGTCCGCGTCGAACGGGTCGCCGGCGAACTGCACACCGCGATCTACAACGGCGAGGCGATCACCGGCGGCGGCGTCCGCTGCTCGGTCGGATTCAACACCAACCGCGGCGGCCAGAACTACATCGTGGACGCCGGCCACTGCACCCGCGCGGTGGCGCAGTGGAACGTCGGCCCGTCGCAGGGCTCGAGCTTCCCGGGCAACGACTACGGGCTCATCCGCAACACCACCGGCAGCGCGCCCGGCGCGGTCACGCTGTGGAACGGTTCGACCCAGCGGATCAGCTCCGCCGGCACCGCGACCGTCGGGCAGCGGATCAGCAAGAGCGGCAGCACCACCCACCTGACGTCGGGCTCGGTGCAGCGGCTGAACGTGACCGTGAACTACGCCGAGGGCTCGGTGTCCCAGCTGATCCAGACCAGCGCGCTGGTCAACCCCGGCGACTCGGGCGGCTGCCTGTTCGCCGGCAGCGTCGGCCTGGGCATCACGTCCGGCAAGGGCGGCAGCAGCTCGTACTACCAGCCGGTGGGCGAGGCGCTGAGCGCCTACGGCGTCAGCCTGAACTGAACCGGTGCGGCCGGGGGCGGGTGCCCCCGGCCGCACCGGTCAGTCGCGGCGGTGGAAGATCAGCCGGTAGCCGGCCAGGATGACCAGGGCGCCGAGGATCGCCAGACCCCAGGTCCGCAGGTCGAAGAACGTGCCGAGCTGGGTGTGGAACAGCGTCTTGCCGATCCAGCCGCCGACGAACGCGCCGGCGATGCCGAGCAGGATGGTGATGATGCAGCCGCCCGGGTCCTTGCCCGGCATGAGGGCTTTCGCGATCACCCCGGCGATGAGCCCGAGCACGATCCAGGCGATGATGCCCACGGCGGTGTCCTCTCGTCAGCGTCCCTTGACGGCACAGGATGGCAGCAGCGGGCCCGCGCAGCGCGTCGAGCCACGCCGACGTGATCCGGATCTCACCCGATGGTCACCGCCCGGACCCGGCCCGCTGCTCAGCCGCCGCCGTAGGTGGCCTGGGTGACCGCGAAGACGTTGCGGTTGCCCGCGCCTTCCTGCAGCGACCACAGCAGGTCCGCGCTGGTGTCGTCCTCCCAGTACGAGAGGCTCTCGCCGCTGCCGACCCAGGCGAAGGTCTGCGCGGCGGCCGCCGGCTTCCAGTAGTAGAGCTGCTTCGAGCCGGAGGAGTTGAACCACCAGCGGCCGTTGTGCGAGGCGACGCCGTTGAGCTTGTACCAGGGCAGCTGCAGCGCCTGGCTCGCCGTCGTCGTCGCGGCGAAGGTGCCGGAGGAGGCGAACGGGTAGCGGATCGCTCGCGGGGCGCGGTTCGGGTAGTCCGTGCAGCCGGACGGGCAGGTGTACTCGGTCATCACGATCGACTTGCTGACGCGGTCGAGGGAGATCGACGACCACGCGAGGTTCGTGCCCGACGTCGTCTTCGACGTGATCGTGCCGACCTGCGGCAGGACGTAGGCGTAGTTGTGGGCGTAGTACGTGCTGCCGCTCTGGTGGCCGATCTGGTCGGCGGTGCCGCCGCTGTTCGTCTTGAGGATCTTGCGCATGTCGAACACGCGCATGCCCTTCCCGGTGTCGGCGACGTAGAGGTAGTCGCCGTACCAGGACATGCCGCCGGCGTGGATCGGGATGTCCTTGAAGTCCGGGGCGGCCGCGGTCCCGGTCGGCTCGACCAGCAGGATCTTGCGGTAGGCGTTCGGGTAGTCGGCGTCCCAGTCGACCAGGGTGATCCGGCTGCGCTGCTGGCCGCCGTCGCAGCCGTCCTTGGTGTACCAGCTGACCGCGACGAGCTGGTGCCCGTCGTAGTTGCCGCCGCCGGCCGTCCCGACCGCGTCGCGGCTGGTCGTGATGCCCTGCGGGTAGTTGGTGCAGTCGGAGTTGTCGCCGCTGTCGAACCGGAACCCGGTCGAGAGCCCGGCGACGGAGAACGACGACGGCAGCGCGGTGCGGTCGTGGTTCGCGTTGTCCATCACGGTGTGGACGGCCGCGGTCCCCAGCGTCGACACGAGCGCGGTGTTCACGGCGTCGAACTGGCTGTAGTTCGCGGTCAGGGTGTACTGGTCGGCCGGCAGTGTGGCCGGCGCGGCCGCGGCGGCGGACGCGGGCGCGGCGACCAGGCCCGCCAGCACGCCCGCGGCCAGCGCGGCCTGGGTCAGTCGGTGCAATGGCATGCCGACCATGGTCGGGCGTGGTCGTACAAGAGCCGTACAACCGCCGGTCAGCGTGCCGCCCGGCGGTCGAGCACCTTCAGCGACTGTTCGCACCACCGCAGGTTTTCCCGCTCGAACGACAGGCCGCGCATCAGCGTCAGGTACGGGCCGACCCGCTCGGCCTCGGCGAGGTAGTCGTCCTCGAACCGGCCGTCCAGCAGCCGCGCGCGAAGCCGTTCGTACCCGGCGATCTTGGTCTCCGCGCGGGCCATCCGCTCCGCCAGCGCGCGCCGGACCGCCGGCTCGTCGCCCACGTCCACCGCCTGCACCTGGACGAGCAGCTCGTCCCGGATCACGCCCGGGCGGGGCGGCCGCGCCGTGAACTCGTGCAGCGCCCGGCGGCCGGTCTCCGACAGCGAAAACACCCGCTTGTCCGGGCGGTGCTGCTGGTGGACGACCCGGGCGTGCACCAGGCCCTCGGCCGCCATGCGGTCGAGTTCGCGGTAGAGCTGCTGGGGCGTCGCCGCCCAGAAGTTCGCCACCGAGGCGTCGAACCCCTTCGCCAGGTCGTAGCCCGACGCCTCGCCTTCGAGCAGCGCCGCCATCAGCGCGTGTCGCAGTGCCATACTCAACTAGTTGAGTGCTTCGCGCTGGATCTGCTCGAACTGCGCCGCCATCGCTTCCGCCAGCGCCTGCGCCGCCGAGAGCGGGCGGACCATCACCGTGAACTCGTCGATCAGGCCGTCGGCGTCGAGGTGCAGGAAGTCGCAGCCTTCCACGCGCACGTCCCCGATCCGCGCCTCGAAGACGAGGGCGTGGTCGCGGCCGTCGCCGCCGGTCAGTTCGCGCACGTACCGGAAGTCCTCGAACACGCGCAGGACGCCGCGCAGGATCGCGGCCGTGATCGCCTTGCCGGGGTACGGCCGGAACGCGACCGGGCTGCGGAACACGACGTTCTCGGCCAGCGTCGCGGCCATGGCGTCGGGATCGCGGGCCTCGACGGCCTTGCGGAAGCTGCTCATCGGCACCTCGAATAGTCAATTTGTTGAGTATGACGCCCTGAGCGTACCCGGCCCGTGTTGGTTACGTGGGCCGCATCGTGCTCGACGCCGATCCCGGCCACGACGGCGTCCGGCGCCTCACAGCCGGGCGAGCCACCCGGCGAGCGTGGTCCGAGCGAGCCGCGCGTCCGGCCCCGGCAGGAGGTCCGCCGGCCCTGGTACCGCTCCGAAGTACGGTGCCCGCGGGTCGGTGACCACCGGCCGCGGGTCGGCGCGCGCGGTCAGCACCGTCCGCACCCACTCGTCGAGGCCGAACACCTCGGGCCCGGCGACCTCGGTGATACCGCCGGTGGGCGTCCCGGTCGCGGCCCGCGCGACGGCCTCGGACACCTCGGCGGCCGCCATCGGCTGCACGCCGGCCGCGGGCAGCCGCACGACGCCGTCGGTGACCGAGCCGTCGGCGATGCCGCCGGCGAACTCGAAGAACTGCGTCGCGCGCACGATCGAGAACGGCAGGCCCGCCGCGGCGATCAGCTGCTCCTGCGCGACCTTGGCGCGGAAGTACCCGACGTCCGGCTGCCGGTCCGTGCCGACCACCGACAGGGCGACGTAGTGCCCGACGCCGGCCTCCTTCGCCGCGTTGACGAGGTTGCCGGTCGACGTGCGGAAGAAGGCCAGCACGTCGTCGTCGGCGAACGACGGCGAGTTCGAGACGTCCACGACGACGTCGGTGCCCTGCAGCACCTCCTTCAGCCCTTCGCCGGTCAGGGTGTTCACCCCGGTGCTGGGGGCGGCGGGCACCGCGTCGTGACCGTTCTCGCCCAGCCACGCGACCAGGCGCGTGCCGATCAGACCGGTTCCGCCGATGACGACGACCTTCATGTCCGTTCCTTCCGCTCGGCGCCGCCCGGGGGACCCGGGACGGCTGCACACCCCTGGGACGGGATGGCGGACCGAAACGTGACAACGCGGCGTATAACGCCCTACACGGCGGCCCCTCGTGGCTCGTACTGGGCGCGCAGGGCCTTCTTGTCCGGTTTGCCGAGCCCGGTCATCGGCAGGGAGGCGGCCACGATCACCTGTTTGGGCACGTGCACCGGGCCCTTGCGCTCCCGCACGGCCGCCTGGATCTCGGCGGTGAGCCGTTCGAGGTCACCGTCGGCGTCCTCGCGCAGCACCACCACCGCCGTCACCGCTTCGCCCCATTTGTCGTCCGGTGTCCCGATCACGCCCACCTGCGCGACCGCCGGGTGCTCGGCCACGACGTCCTCGACCTCGCGGGGGAACACGTTGAACCCGCCGGTGACGATCATGTCCTTGACGCGGTCGACGATGAACCAGAAGCCGTCTTCGTCCTCGCGGGCGACGTCGCCGGTGTGCAGCCAGCCGTCGCGGAACGTCTCGGCCGTCACCTCCGGCAGGTTCCAGTACCCGCCCGCCAGGAGCGGGCCCGCGACGCAGATCTCGCCCGGCTCGCCGGGGGCCACGGGCGAGCCGTCGGCGTCGAGCAGCGCGGTGCGCAGGAACGCCGACGGGCGGCCGCAGGACGCCAGCCGGGCGTCGTCGTGGTCGCCCTTGGCCAGGTAGCTGATCGCCATCGGGGCCTCGGACTGGCCGTAGTACTGCGCGAAGATCGGCCCGAACCGGTCGATCGCCTCGCGCAGCCGGACCGGGTTGATCGACGCGGCGCCGTAGTACACCGTCTGCAGCGACGACAGGTCCCGCGTGCGCGAGTCCGGGTGGTCCATCAGCGCGTAGAGCATGGTGGGCACGAGCATGGTTGCGGTGATCCGCTGCTCTTCGATGATCCGCAGGGTGTCGGCGGGGTCGAACTTCGGCACCACGACCAGGGACCCGCCCTTGATCAGGGTCGGCGCGAAGAACGCCGCACCGGCGTGCGAAAGCGGCGTGCAGATGAGGAACTTCGGCGTCTCCGGCCACTCCCATTCGGCCAGCTGGATCTGGGTCATCGTGGTCATCGCCTGCGCGGTGCCCATGACCCCCTTCGGCTTGCCGGTCGTCCCGCCGGTGTAGGTGATCGAGACGACCTGGTCCGGCGGCAGGACGGCGGGGGACAGGGGCCGCGGCTCGAACGTCGCCGCGGCCGCCGTCAGGTCCTTGCCGACGTGGGCCAGCCGCTCCGGCACCGGCCCGATGGTGAGCACCTGGGCCAGGCCGGGCACCTTCTCGAGCAGGCCGAGCGCGCGGTCGACGAACGCGGGGACCGGGTCGATGATCAGCGTGGTTATGCCGGCGTCGGCGAGGATGTAGGCGTGGTCGTCGAGCGAGCCCAGCGGGTGCAGGGCGGTGCGCCGCGAGCCCTGCAGCTGGCCGGCGGCGATGATGAGCAGGACTTCCGGCCGGTTGAGCGACAGCAGCGCGACCGGCGCGCCGGTGCCGGCGCCGAGGGCCTCGAACGCCTGCGCGTACTGGCTGACCTGCTCGGCGGTCCGGCCCCCGGTCATCGTGGTGTCGCCCAGCACCATGACCGGCTTGTCCCGGTGCCGCTTCAACGCGGAAACCACCAGGTGGCCGAGGTGGTTGGGGTACCGCATCGCCTGCTCGTCCATCCCGGTCCTTCCACGGCATCAAACTAGAACACGTTACTGTTTTCGACACCATACGCGGGCGGGCGCCGGTTTGTCAGCTCGCGGTGGAGGGGGAACGGGTTCCAGCGGGCCCGGCGACGGCCGGGCCCGCTGAATTCCTTTGTGGACGATCGTCGTCACGGCACCGGCGCGGCCTGGGCGCGGGCCACGGCCTCGTCGCGGTCGGGCTGGAGCAGGTAGCCCGCCCGCAGGGCCCGGTCGGCCGCCGCGGTGAACCCGGCGACGTAGGTGGCGTGGTCCGGGTACAGCTGCCGGATCCGCTCCGGCGTCAGCGGCGTCGTCGTGCCCAGCAGCAGGCACGCGCCCGGCACGTTGCCGCCGCTGTTGTTGGGCGCATAGGACGCCACCGGGACGTCGAGGTCGGGCAGCCGGACACCGCCGAGGGCGTTCTGGTCGCCGTCGCGCAGGACGAGGACGTTCAGCAGCATCGAGATCGGCGTCGCGGTGGGCGGGGCCGCGCCGCCGCGGGCCCAGCGGTCCAGGTAGCGGAACGCCGCGTTCTCCGCGAACCGGAAGGTCATGTTGTTGACCGGTTTGTCGCAGGTGGTCGGGGCGCCGTCGTTGATGGACCGGTCCCGGGCGTTGGCCGCGTTGTACAGGTCCAGCCCGTACCGGTCGGCGTGCGCGGTGCCGGCCACCTCCCAGGTGCGCACCAGCGCGGTGTCCTGCCGGACCGAGGCCGACGCGATGACGTCGGTCTCCGACTGCAGGACGAACACCGGGACGCCGAGGTCGGTGCGGATCCGGGCCGACAGCGGGCCGACGACGCCGTCGCCGATCGGGGCCGCGAGCGCCGCCCGGCCGTGGATCATGAAGCCGTCGTAGGCCCGGCGCACCGGCTGGACCGCGTTCGCGAAGGTGGTCAGCCGCAGCGCGGACTGCGAGTGCCCGGTGCCCAGCACGACGGCCGGGGTGCGGCCGCCGAGCAGCTGCGGATTCGTGCGGACCGCCTGCGCGGCCTGGGCGAAAACGTCGTAGGAAAGCGCATCCCCGGCGAGGTCCACCGCGCCGTAGCGCGCGGGGTCGAGGCTCTTGAGCTTGTCGGCCCCGGCTTTCTGGGTCGTCACGCCGACGTAGGCGTAGCCCTCGCGCGTGAAGTGTTCGTAGGACTGCGAGAAGTCCACCGGGATGTCGACGCCGAAGCTGACGTTGAGCCATTCGACCACGACGGTGCCGGTGAACCGGGCGGCGTCGCGCGGGCGCACCACGACCATCCGGGTGGTGTACGGGGTGCCGGTGGAGGCGACCCGGGTGGCCCAGCGGCCGTTGTCGGTCCACAGGCCCACCTGGTCGAACGTGTCGGCCTGGCCGGACAGCAGGTACTCCTCTTCGACGTACCCGCGGGCGGCGAGGTCGAGCACGCCTCGGGCGCCGCTGACCGGCCGGCCCCGGCCGGCGTTCGCGGGCACCGCCGTGACCGAGGGCGCCGCGGTGGGTGCGGCCTGGGCGGCTGCGGCCGGCACCACCGGAGACAGGAGCACGATCAGCAGCACGAGCAGGGCTCTGCGCATGGGGAAACCCTTCTGGTGGTGGACCTCGCGCAGCGGCTCCGGGCCCCGCAATGTCCACATCGGACAGTAGGTGGCGGCCGGGTGGCCACCGCCTTCGTCTTCTACTCGCCGGTACGGTCCGCGGCAATGCGGGACGCGCAAAGCGGGCGGAACGCCCCGGACGACGCTCAGGGAAGTGACAAGTCCGCGCCCCGGGTGCTCGCGGCCGGAGAAATCCCGGAAGTCCTTTCGGCGCCGCAACCTTGCGCAGGTGTCACTCGTTGCGCGAGTATCTCCGGACGTTCTGCACGTGCATGCGCACGGCAAGGGAGTGAAGTGACCGAAGTGGCGCCGGCGGCGGCCGGGACGACGGACGCCCCGAGCGACGCAGCCTTGATCGCGGCGGTGCGCGGCGGGGACATCGCGGCGTACGGCGAGCTCTACGACCGGCACCTCGTCGCCGCCCGCCGGGTGGCGGCCGCGATCGCGGCCGACCAGGCGGAGCGCGACGACCTGATCGCCGAAGGATTCACCCGCGTACTACGGATTTTGCGCTCCGGCGAGGGTCCGGACGAGGATTTCCGCCCGTACCTGCTGACGACCATCCGGAACACGATGATCAGCTGGCGCCGGCGCGACTCGGCCGTCTCGCTGGTGGCCGAGGTCCCGGACGTCCTGCCGGGGGCGGGCAGCGACGAGCCGGTGGGCAGCCGGCTGCACGCCACCGTCGCCGTGGACGCCTTCGCGAGCCTGCCCGAGCGGTGGCGGACGGTGCTCTGGCGGACCGAGATCGACGGCGACCCGCCCGCGCGGATCGCCGAGGACCTCGGGATGACGCCGAACGGGGTCGCCGCGCTGGCCTACCGCGCCCGGGAGGGTCTGCGGCAGGCCTACCTGGACCAGCACGTCCCCGCCGCGCGGCGGCGCACCTGCCGGGTCGTCTCCGGCCAGCTGGCCAAGTTCGTGCGTGACGGGATCTCCGACCACAAGGCGCACCGGGTGGCGGCCCACCTGGACCGCTGTGCGGACTGCCGGGAGCTGGCCGCCGGGCTCCGGCAGCTGAACTCGGAGCTGCCCGCGGCGGTGGCCCCGCTCATCCTGGGCGTCCCGATCGTCTCGCAGTGGTTGTCGGCCACCGGGTCGCTCGCTTCGTCCGGCGCCGCCGCCGGGGCCACCGGCACCGGCGCCTCGGCGCTGTCGTGGGCCACGGCGGCGAAGGTGGCCGCCGCGGGCGCGGCCCTGGTCACGACGGTGACGATCGGCGCTAGCACGTCCAGCGAAGCGCCCTCGCCGTCGTTTCCCGGCGGTGACGGCACGACGAGCCAGCCGGACCGGAACGGACCGCAGGCCGGCTCCCGCGCCGGGGTCCCGCCGGGCGGCGGGGTGCCGACGTCCGGTGTCGCCGCGACCACCTCGGTGCCCGGCGCGCCGGGTGTGGAGACGACCGGCGCACAGCCGGCGGGAGAGTCGGCGGGGGCCACCGGTGCCGGGGAATCTTCGGCGGATCCCGGGAACGGCAACGGAAACAACGGCAACGGCGTCGGGAACAACCCGGACAAGCAAGCCGCGAAGGAATCCAAGCAGGCGGCCAGGGAATCGTCCAAAGCCGCGAAGGAATCCTCGAAAGCTTCGAAGAAAGCCGAGAAGACGAAGAACCCCGGCGAGTGACCCGGCGCCGCGCGGCGCCGGGTCGTCCCGCTCAACAGGGCTGCAGCAGCCAGCAGAGCCGGTAGTTCGCCTGGTAGGTGGCACCCGTCGCCGGAGCGACGACGTTCTGCGTCCGCGCCCCGCCGTGCGCCCAGCTGGTGAAGGCGTACTTCAGGTTCAGCGGCGGCAGGTTCTGCGGGCTGTCCGCGCTGATCGAGTTGGCCGAGCCGGCGATCACCGTCCGAGCGAACGGGGTGCGCTGCTGCGTCCCGCCGACCGTCAGCGTCGCCTGGCCGGGGTTCGACGTGAAGTTCAGCGTCACCGTCTTCGGCTGCAGGTCGATCGTCGTGGACCCGGTGCGGCCCGTCGAGTCGGTCGCGGTCAGCGTCAGCTGCAGGTACGACGGGTACTCGTGGTCCGGTGCGACGAACGATCCGGCGGCGACACCGGGGAAGTCCTGGACGTTGTGGGTGTGACAGGTCCCGTTGGCCGCACAGTGCCGGATGGCGAGCCGCCAGGACAGCGCCGACGGCGGCAGGTCGCCGTCCTGGGCGTCGACCGCGCGCCCGGAGAAGGACACCGGCTGCCCGACCGACCACGTCAGCGCCGGGCCGGGCGTGTCGATGACCGGCACCGGGTCGAGCCCGGCCGGGGTGCCGACGGTGACCCGGACCGTCGTGGCCGCCGTCGCGCCGTGCGAGTCGGTCACCCGCAGCCCGGCGTCGACCGCCGCCGCGGTGGTGTAGGTCCAGGTGGGGCGGGGGTCCGCCGAGTCGTCGTAGGCGCCGTCCGCGTCGAGGTCCCACGCGTAGGACAGCGTGTCGCCGGTGTCGGGGTCGGTGGAGCCGGTGCCGTCGAACCGGACGGTCAGCGGAGCCGGCCCGCTCGACGGCGTCGCGGTGGCTGCGGCGACCGGTGGCCGGTTCGTGCCGCCGGCGTAGCTCACCCGGCGCAGTTCGCCGCTGCCCAGCGCGACGTAGAACAGGTCGCCGCCCGGTCCGGTGAGCACCTGTACGGGCGTGCTGACGCCGGTCACGAAGGGCACCAGGCGGCTCGGGCTGGGCTGGCCGCCCACCGTCTGCATCGCCCAGATGCAGCCGCGGGAGGAGTCGGCGAAGAACAGCGCCCCGGCGTACTCGGCGGGGTAGCTGCTGCCGGATTCGAAGGCGATGCCGCTGATCGAGGAGCCGCCGGTGGGACACGGGTCGGTCGCCACGACCTTGGCGCCGTGGTTGTAGGTGTAGTAGGGCGCGGTCTGCCCGCCGGCCGAGTACAGCGACTCGCACCGGTCGAGGTTCGCGCCGTCGTAGCCGGCCTGGCGGGCGTTGCCCTCGAAGCAGGGCCAGCCGAAGTTCTCCGCGACGCCGTCGCCGGCGTTCGCGACCCGGTTGATCTCCTCCCAGGTGTTCCAGCCGACGTCACCGGCCCACAGCTCGCTCGTCCCGGGCCGGAACCCGAACCGGAACTGGTTGCGGGAGCCGTAGGCGATGATGCGCCGGGCGTTGGCGTCGGTGCTGCTCGCGAAGGGGTTGCCGGGCAGCCCGTCACCGGTGTCGGGGTCGATGCGCAGCAGTGCGCCGTTGAGCAGCACCGGCTGCCCGGCGGCGCGCCGCGGCGACTGCGAGCGCAGCGCCCCGCCTTCGGCCGCCGGCGGGGTGAGGTTCGTGCCGGCCGGGGACGGCGGGTCGGCGCAGGGGTTGCCGACCTGGCCGTAGTCGGCGAAGTTGAAGCTGGCGCCGTCCCCGCCGCCGGCGTACAGGGCGCCGTCCGGACCGAAGGCCAGCGCGCCGACCGAGTGGCTGGGGAACTGCTGGCACCAGCCGGTGACCAGGGGTTTCTCGCTGACGGCGGTGCCGTCCGGGCCCATGGTCAGCCGGGAGACGCGGCCGGTCACGACGCAGCCCCGGTCGGTCGCGCCCGGCGGCGTGGGGCAGGTGTCGCCCCACCGCGGCGCGGTCCCGCCCGGCTCGGCGTCGAGGGTGTAGGAGACGTAGACGTACGGCCGGGCCGGGAAGGCCGGGTCGACCGCGAGGCCGAGCAGCCCGCGGTCCCAGAAGTCCTGCGTCGGGGTGCGGAGGTCGGCGAACACGGTCGCCGTCGGGTCGGCGAGGGAGTCGAACACCTTGACCAGGCCGCTCTTCTCGGCGACGAACACCCGCCCGTCGGGGGCGAACGCGGCGGCGGTCGGCGAGCTGAGGCCGCCGATCGCCACCGTGTCGGTGAACCCGGCGGGAACGCCGGCGGCGGCCGCGGGTGCCGCGGCGGCCACCGCCGCGGCGAGGGGCACGATCACCCCCACCGCCAGGGCACGGGTCGACCCTCTCGACCTTCTGGATCTTCGCGGAACCGGGAAACGACGAGAACCCATCACGAACTCCTCGTACGGCGGGGACCGGACTGGCGCGAGCGCCGTCCCCTATGGCGCGGGAAGTCCGAAAGTTGTTACACCACAGGCGAGAATGTCCCCGATCCGCGTAACCCCCGTGGAGGGGGAATGACTCACCGCTGCCGATGCTTCCAGTGATAACGCAACTTCGGTATCGCTGATGCTAACGTGGTTAGTATCGGTGCCACCAGCAGAGAGGGTTCACCATGATCGTCATCACCGGCGCCACCGGGCAGCTCGGGTCCCGGATCGTCGACCGGCTGCTCGACCGGGTACCGGCGGCCGAAATCGGCGTGAGCGTCCGCGATCCCGCGCGGGCGGCGGGGCTGTCCGCGCGCGGTGTCCGCGTGCGGCGCGGAGACTTCGCCGATGCGGCTTCGCTCGCCGACGCCTTCAAGGGGGCGGCGCAGGTGCTCGTCGTCTCGACGGACCGAAGCGGCGACGAGGCCGTGGCGCACCACGTCGCCGCGGCCGAGGCCGCGCGCCGGGCGGGGGCCGGGCGCGTGGTGTACACCAGCCACCAGGGTGCGGCCGCGGACTCGCTGTTCGCCCCGATGGCCGACCACGCCGAGACCGAACGGCGGCTCGCCGGTGCGCCGTTCACCGCGCTGCGCAACGGTTTCTACGCGAGCACGGTTCCCCTGCTGCTGGGTGACGCGCTGCGGACCGGCGAACTGGTCGCCCCGGCCGACGGGCCCGTCTCGTGGACGGCGCACGCCGATCTCGCCGAAGCCGCGGCGATCGTCCTCGCCGGCGAGGGCCGGTTCGACGGCCCCACCCCGCCGCTCACCGCGCCGGTCGCCCTCGACCTGCGGGACGTCGCCGTCCTGCTCGGCGAACTCGCCGGCCGGCCGGTCCGGCGCGTCGTCGCCGACGACGAGGAATGGGTGGCCGGCTTGACCGGTCACGGCGTCCCGGCCGACCGGGCGGAGCTTCTGCTCGGCATGTTCCGAGCGTCCCGCCGTGGCGAGTTCGCCGCCGTGGGGCCGGACCTAGAGGAGCTGCTGGGACGGCCGGCGACACCGCTGCGGACCGTCCTGGCCGCGGCGTTGCCGGGATGATGATCACTATACACGCCGGCTATACACACGGTGTACAGTCGCCGGCATGTCGATCGGACTCACCCTGCTCGGGTTGCTGGAGAACGGCCCCCGGCACGGCTACGACCTGAAACGGGCCTACGACGACCGCTTCGGGCACGACCGCCGCGTGCACTACGGCCAGGTCTATTCGACGCTGGCCCGGCTCCTGAAGCAGGGCCTCGTCGAGGCCGACGGCGTCGAGGTCGACGGCGGCCCCGAGCGCAAGCGCTACGCGATCACCGAAGCCGGGGTCGCCGACGTCGGCACCTGGCTGTCGACGCCGGAGAAGCCCGAGGCGTACCTGCAGAACACGCTGTACACCAAGGTCGTGCTCGCCCTGCTGTCCGGGCGGCCCGCCGCCGACGTCCTCGACGTCCAGCGGGCCGCCCACCTCGACGCGATGCGCGAGCTGACCCGCCGCAAGACCGGGGGCGACCTCGTCGACCAGCTGATCTGCGACCACGCGCTGTTCCACCTCGAAGCCGACCTGCGGTGGCTGGAACTGACCGCGGCCCGGCTCGGCCGGCTGGCGGAGGAGATCGCGTGAGCGACGTGCTGCTGGAGGCCGCCGGGGTCCGGAAGGCGTACGGCCCCACCGAGGCGCTCGCGGGGGCGGACCTGCGGGTGCGCGCGGGGGAGGTGGTGGCCCTGATGGGCCCGTCCGGGGCGGGCAAGTCGACCCTGCTGCACTGCCTGGCCGGGATCGTCCGGCCGGACGCCGGGACGGTCCGGTACCTGGGCGCGGACCTGGCTCTGCTGTCCGACCGGGCGCGCTCGGCGTTGCGCCGCACGGAATTCGGCTTCGTCTTCCAGTTCGGCCGGCTGGTCCCGGAGCTCACCTGCCTGGAGAACGTGGCGCTGCCGCTGCGGTTGAACGGCGTGCGCGGGCGGGCCGCCGCGCGGCGCGCTCGGGAGGTGCTGACCGAACTCGACCTCGCCGCCATCGAGCGGAAACGCCCGGGTGAGGTGTCCGGCGGGCAGGGGCAGCGGGTGGCCGTGGCCCGGGCCGTGGTCACCTCGCCTCGCGTGATCTTCGCCGACGAGCCGACGGGCGCCTTGGACTCCCTGAACGGCGAGCAGGTGATGCAGCTGCTGACAACGGCCGCCCGCGACCGCGACGCGGCGGTGGTCCTGGTGACGCACGAAGCCCGCGTCGCGGCTTACTCCGACCGCGAGGTGGTCGTGCGCGATGGCCGGACCCGGCAGTTCGAGGTGACCCGGTGAGGCCGCGCTGGGCCGCCGACCTGGCGCTCGGGCTGCGCCTCGCCCTCGGCGGCGGTGGTGCGCGGACCGCGTGGGCACGGCTGGCCCTGACCGCGACCGGCGTCGGGCTCGGGGTCGTCGTCCTGCTCTGTGCCACCTCGCTGCCGCACATGCTCGACACCCGCGCCGAACGCTCGGCCGCCCGCATGCCCGTCGCCGAGGCCGCCGGCGGCGTCGATCCCGTGTTCGCGGCCGAGCGCAGCGACGAGTTCCGCGGCCGCGGCCTGCAGGGCTACCTCGTGCAGCCGACCGGGCCGCGCCGGCCCGCGGCCCCGGGCGTCGACCGGCTGCCGGGGCCCGGCGAGGCCGTGCTTTCCCCGGCCCTCGCGGCGCTCCTGCAGTCCCCGGAGGGGGAACTGCTGCGCCCGCGGTTCCCGCAGCGGGTGATCGGCACGATCGGCGACGCCGGGCTGACCGGGCCGAACGAGCTGTACTTCTACCTCGGCGCCGGCGACGTGACGGCACAGCCGCAGGCCCACCCGGTGCGCGGGTTCGGCGGCGAACCGGTCCGGCGCGGCCTCGACTCCCTGCAGCTCCTGCTGGTCGTGCTCGGGGCGACGACGTGCCTGGTGCCGGTGTTCGTCTTCGTCGTCGCGAGCACCCGGCTCGCCGCGGCCGCCCGCGACCGGCGGCTGGCCGCCGTGCGGCTGGTCGGCGCGGACCGCGGCCAGGTCCGCCGGATCGCCGCCGGCGAGGCGCTGCTCGGCGCGTTCGCCGGGCTCGTCGTCGGGGCGGCGCTGTTCCTGCTCGTGCGGGTGCTGGTCCCGGAGATCACCGTCTCGGCGTTCCGGGGCGGGATCTTCGCCGCCGACGTCGTCCCGGACTGGCGCCTCGGCGTGCCGGTCCTGCTGGCACTGCCGGTGCTGGCGTGCGCGGCGGCCGTCTTCGCGCTGCGGAAGGTCGTCATCGAGCCGCTCGGCGTCGTGCGGCACGGGACGCGGGTTCGCCGGAAACTGTGGTGGCGCCTGCTGCCCCTGGCGGCCGGCGGGGCACTGGTGGCCGGCCGGGCGGGCGCCGAGGACGCCCGGGACCCCTTCGTGATCGCCGGGGTGGTGCTCGTCCTCGCGGCCGTCCCCGTGCTGCTGCCGTGGCTGGTCGAGCGGGTCGCCGGCCTGCTCGGCGGCGGCTCGCCGGCCTGGCTGCTGGCCGTGCGCCGGCTCCAGCTGGACAGCGCCACGGCGGCGCGGCTGGTCAGCGGCATCGCCGTCGTGCTGGCCGGATCCATTGCGCTGCAGGGGGTTTACGCGCGCGCCGAGGGCGAACCGCCGCCGGTGGGCGACGTCCGCGTGCTGGCGACGGCCTTCGTCACGAGCGTCTCGGACGCCCGGGCGTTCGCCGACGGCCTGCACGCGCTGCCGGGGCTCGGCGGCGTGCCCGTGGAAACCCGCGGCCTGCTGAGGAACGCGGCGGGGGAGACGGTCTCGATCGTCGTGGGGACGTGCGCCGAACTCGCGCTCGCGGACTGCCGCGACGGCGACGTCCACGCGACGGGCGAGCACCGCCCGGCACCGGGGGAGCGGCTCTGGGCCGACGGCGCCGACCGCACGTCCGCTCCACAGTGGACGGTTCCGGTGGCCGGATACCACGTGACGGACGGGCAAGGGGCCGCGCTGCTCGTCACACCGGCCGCGCTGGCGGCGGGTGTCCCGCTGAGCGCGAACGCGAGGATCCCCGCCGCCGGGCCCGACGTCGTCGAGCGGGTGCGCAACCTCGTGGGCTGGCACGGCCGGGTCAGCTCCCTCGGCACCGAACGGGACGGCACCTCCGCGCTGATCACCCGGGTGCTCTCGGTGGGCTCGGTCCTGGTGCTGCTGTTCGCCGCGGGCAGCCTGCTGATCGCGGCGTGGGAACAACTGCGGGAACGGCGATCCACCCTCGCCGCGCTGCGGGCGAACGGCGTCGGCCGCGGGGTGCTCGCCCGCTCCCTGTTGTGGCAGCTGGCGATCCCGGTCGCGGTGGCGGCCCTCGTCGCGGTGCTCGCCGGGCTCGGTCTCGACTGGCTGCTGCTCACCCTGGTGGTGCACCGCCCGATGGTGGTCGACCTGGCGACGATCGGGCTCCTCACGGCCACCGCGGCCGCGGCGGTGCTGCTGGTGACCGCGGTGACGTTGCCGGCGCTGTGGCGCACGGCGAGCCTGGCGCACCTGCGGGAGGAATAGCCGGTACAAGAGCCGTACAACACCGGTGTACGGAATTTGGATCGCCCGCTGGCGTACTGGCTCCCATGCGAATTCGGAAAGTTCTCCTCCTCGCGCTGGCCGTGGCGGCCGGTGCGCTGGCGTGGCCCGGGACGGCGAGCGCGGCCTACAGCGATCCGCTGACGACGACGGCCAAGCAGAACCTGGTCTGGCACGCCACCCCGGCCGCCGCGCTGACCGCGCTGGACAACGCGCTGCCGAACGTCAGCCTCAACACCGTCGTCAACGACCCCAGCTACCCCATGACCGGCTGCACCGGCGCGGAAAAGGCCGCGCTGCCGAAGGCGCCGGCGGCCACCAGGTCGATGTGCTGGGACGCCGACCGCGCCGGGACGACGACGTGGAGCCCGCAGGGCATCACGACCTCCGGCGACGCCGACGACGACGGCATGTGGGGCAACGACAGGATCATCCTGTCCGGATGGCACGGCACCGACGCGCTCGGCCGCTACAACGACGCGCGGATCCAGGCGATCGACTACGACGACCCCGCCTCGCCGTCGTACCGGATGTTCTACCTGGCCGTGCCCAACAGCACCGGCAGCAGCTTCTCCGCGGCGCAGGCCCACATGGGCGGGATGGCCTGGTACGGCGACAAGATCTACGTGACGGCCGAAGGCAGCACCTCGACCGCCATCCGCGTGTTCAGCACCAAGCACATCCTGCAGATGACCGACACGACGTCGAACGCGATCGGCAGGACCTCGGGCGGGTACGCCGCCTACACCTACAAGTACGCGATGATGCAGATCGGCTACTACACCTACGCGGGCGGCACCTGCAGCATGGCCTCCGACACGGGCGTGCCGTGCTTCTCGTCGATGTCGCTGGACCGCAGCACGTCCCCGGCGTCGATCGTGACGACGGAGTACTTCTCCGACCAGACCCTCCACGGCCGCCTCTACCGCTACCCGACGGGCACGGACTACCTGCTGGCGGCGTCGTCCGGCACGGTGGCCGCGTCGGAGGCGTTCCGCAGCTCGGTGGGCAACATGCAGGGCGTGCTGTCCCACGACGGCAAGTGGTACGTCGCCCACAGCTCGGCCACGACCAACGGCCAGCTCTGGACCCAGACCACGGCGAAGAGCACCTCCGCCACGTGCGGATCGACGTCGACGACGGCCTGCTGGGCGGTCCACCCCGAGGCGCTCACCTACGACTGGTCGACCGGCCTGGTGTGGTCCCAGTCGGAGTGGTCGACGGCCGACTGCACGGCGAAGGACCAGGTCTGCGGGCGTGCGGTGTTCGCGGTGCCGCTGTCCTCGCTGGCTTCGTGACGCGGGTCAGCTGACCGGTGCCGCCGGCTCGGGTTCCCGGGCCGGCGGCACGGCCGTTTCGGGACGGCGGCGGCGGTTCCACAGCTCCCGGCCCCGCCGCAGCACGACCGGCGCCACCATCACGCACAACGACATCGCCGTGACGTCGAGCAGGTACGCCGCCAGCCACAGGTGCTTCGCGATCTCGAAGTACCCGTCGCCGACCACCGCCATCGCCGCGATGCCGAGCGCGCTCGTCACCGCCACGCCGGCGACCGTCCCGTAGCGGGTCGTCGACCGGTGGCGGCGCACCAGCGCCACCACCGCGGCGGCCAGGCCGAGCAGGACGAGCAGGGCGGGCAGCCACGGGATGCCCATCCCGTCGAGCCACTGCTGGAACGTCGTCGCGTCGCCGCCCATGTCGCCGCTGACCGGGGCCGAGCCGTCCGGGGGCCGGCTGACCGGGCTCCACGGCTGGTCCGGCAGGTAGGGCAGGCTCCGGCCGAGCGTCGCCTGCAGGCCGATGCCGATCGCGTGGACCAGCACGAACGGGTGCTCCAGCAGCAGGTCCCACGCCTTGTGCTTGACCGTGCTGGGGTCCTCCAGCAGCACGTCGGAGCCGGCGAGCGCTTCGGGGCCCTCCGGGTAGTACGCGTGCCCGGCGCTGCTCTGCGCGGACTCGGGCAGGCCGAGCCGGGGCGCCGAGCCGGGCAGTTCGGCCAGGGTCAGGGTGTAGACGACGTTGACGGCGTTGACGTCGGCGTAGTTGCGTTCCTGCCAGGCGAGGTTCGCCCGCACCGGGGCGATGATCTCCAGCACGAGCAGGATGGCCAGGGCGGGACCCACGATCCGGCCGGTCCACCACCGGCCGCCGCCCGGCCGGGCGGCGGTGACCGCGCAGACGAGCACGGCCAGCACGAACAGCGGCAGGAACCCGATCTTCGCCAGCCCGCCCACGACCCCGCCGGCGGCAACCAGGACGAGCGCGGCCAGCCGCGCGAAGCCGTCACCGGCCCGGGTCGCGGCGATCACCGCGACCCCGAGCAGCAGCGTGTAGGCGCCGAACAGCCCGGCCGGCTCGGCGAAGGTGGAGATGAACAGCCGCGCGAAGGACGGTTCGAGCAGCGGCAGCAGCGGCGGCACGAGGAACAGCAGCCGCAGCGGGCCGCGCGCCTGCACCGCCCAGGCCGCGAGCAGCGTGACCAGGAAGACCAGCAGCACGTACAGCCAGCCGAGCTTGACCAGGCTGAACGCGCCACCCCCGTTGGCGACGGATCCGAACAGCACCGCGGCGCTGGACGGCTGCGGGTCCGGGCACGGCGTGCCCCGCCCGAAGTCCAGCACGACCCCGCCCAGCCAGCTCGCTTTGTGGTTCGGCGTGGCGGGCGTCAGCCCGGGCCCGCAGAACAGCCGGTAACCGTCCCCGTTGTCCCCGGCGCCGGTCGGTGTCCCGCCCAGCAGACCGAGCACCAGTGCCAGAGCGAGCGCGGCGACCGCCGCGGTCGCCGTGGCGATCCCCACCCTCTTCATGCCGGTCAGCGTAGGTGGTCGGTTCGCCGGGTGGTTCCGGAACACCCGAAACCGGCGGTTCCGTCCTCAGGCTCCGGGGTGTCCGCAGGCGTAGACGTTCGCCGACGCGAGTGTCACGCAGGCCGGGCAGGTGTTCACCGGCCGGTCGCGGCGGCCGTGGTAGGGGTGGCGGGCGCCGCACAACGCCGTGATCACGTCCCCGGGGCGCGGATCCGGGTGGCAGCGGGGGCAGTAGGCGTGCGCGGCGCGTTCGACCTCGGCACTCATGCCGTGCCGGGTACCCCCGGCGGCCGGGTACCAACCCGCCGCCGGGTCCACACCGGCCGGCCGCCGGTGAAGCACCAGATCGCGATCACCGGGTCGCAGATCGCGCAGCCGAACGACGAGCCGTGGGCGAACGGGAGGATCGGCTGGCCCTTGAGGTGGTGGACGACGTCCCAGCCGGTGTGCAGCAGCCAGCCGATCCCGATGAACGTCCACGAGTCGAGCCCGCGGAACGCGACGTAGGTCAGCACCGCGCAGAACACCAGCTCCCACGGCCCGAGCGCGCCGCCGGAGAGGTAGGCCGCGCCCGCGCCGCCGACCATCACCGCGTTGAAGCGCCGCCGGTGCGGCTCGGGGATCGGGGAGTTGAGCAGGACGTAGAGGAGGCCGATGAGGATCGGCGCCACGATCTCGATCACCGGTCCGACGCTAGGAACCCGCCCGCTCGGCGGCCAGTGGCTGAACAGCCACGCTCCACCGGGATCTCGCCACTATTACGTCAAGCGATTGATTTAAAATCGGGTATGCTGCCGCCATGACCACCACGGAACCGCTCACGGCGGACACCCCGATCGGCGAGTGGGTCGCCCACCCCGACGGCGGTCCGCTCATCCGCACCCTGCTCGCCGAGGCGGGCGTCGACGAGACCGTCCTGGCGCCGGTCCGGCTGCTGCCGCTGCGCCAGCTGGTCGCCCTCAGCCAGGGCCGGCTGGCCCAGGACGTCGTCGACGACCTCGTCAGCCGCGCCAACCACGGCGTGGTCCCGGAGCCCGGGGCCGGCCGGAGCGGGTGGCGGGAGCGGATCGTGCCCGGCCGGTTCGAGGGCCGGACCGTCGTGGTGACCGGCGCCGCCTCCGGGATCGGGCGGGCCACCGCGTCGCGGATCGCCCGCGAAGGCGGCCGGGTCGTCGCGGTCGACGTCTCCGCCGGCCGGCTCGACGAGTTCGCCGCCGACCTCGGCTCGCCGGAGCTGGTCGCGGTCCCGGCCGACATCACCGACTCCGGCGGCGTGGCACGGATCCTCGCCGCCGCGGGCCCGCGCATCGACGGGCTGGCGAACGTCGCCGGCGTCGTCGACGACTTCTCGCCGGCGCACGAGGTCACGGACGAGCTGTGGCGGCGCGTCTTCGCCGTCAACGTCGACGGGACGTTCCGGCTCATCCGCGCGGTCGTCCCGGCGATGCTCGAAGCGGGCGCCGGCGCCATCGTGAACGTCGCTTCCGAAGCGGCGCTGCGCGGCTCGGCCGCCGGGATCGCCTACACCGCCTCGAAGCACGCCGTCGTCGGGATCACCCGCAGCTGCGCCTTCATGTACGGGCCGCACGGCATCCGCGTCAACGCCGTCGCGCCGGGCGGCGTCGCCACCGGGATGGGGATGCACGCCGAGCCGTCGGCGTTCGGGCAGGGCCGGATCGGGGAGTTCCTCGGGCTGATCCCGCCCATCGCCACCGCGGAGCAGCTGGCCGCGTCGATCACCTTCCTGCTCGCCGACGACGGCGTGAACGTCAACGGCGCCCTGCTGCCGTCCGACGGCGGCTGGTCGGTGCAGTGACCGTGCCGCTGTCCGCGGTGGCGCCCGAGCTGCGCGGGCGGGTCCGGCGGATGCCGCGCCTGCCGCTGGAGCGGGCCTGGGTGCGGCGCCTGGTGCGGGCGGCGACCGCGCGGATGCGGCCGCCGTCGCGGCCGGACGTCACCGTCGAGCTGCACCCCGGCCTGCGGGTGTACCGGCCGCGGACGCCGCAGTCGGACCTCACGCTGCTGTGGATCCACAGCGGCGGCCTGGTCATCGGCGGCGCGGCCCAGGACGACCGGTTCTGCGCCGGGACGGCGGCCGAGCTCGGCATCACCGTGGTGTCGGCCGAATACCGGCTGGCGCCGGAAAACCCGTACCCGGCGGCGCTCGACGACTGCCACGCCGCCTGGACGTGGCTGCGGGGCGACGTCGCCGCGGAGCGGGTGGTCGTCGGCGGGCAGAGCGCGGGCGGCGGGCTCGCGGCGGCGCTCGTGCAGCGCCTGCACGACGAGGGCGAGCGGCCGCGCGCGCAGTGGCTGTTCTGCCCGATGCTCGACGACCGCACCGCCGCCCGGCGCGCGCTCGACGACGCCGGCCACCGCGTCTGGGACAACCGCCTCAACCGCTTCGGCTGGCGCGCTTACCTCGGGACCGAACCCGGCGCACCGGTCGTGCCGCGCTACGCCGTGCCGGCCCGCCGCGACGACGTCACCGGGCTGCCGGAGACGTGGATCGGCGTCGGGGACATCGACCTGTTCCACGACGAAGCCGCCGGATACGCCCGGCGCCTGCGCGCGGCCGGCGTCGGCACGACGTTCCACGTCGCGCCCGGCGGGCCGCACGGGTTCGAGGCGTGGGCGCCGTCGAGCGGGTTCAGCCGCCGCTACCTGGCCACGGCCCGGGCGTGGCTGGGCCGGCTCCGGTGACCGCATCCGTAAGGTGGGTTCCGGCAGAGCGTTCGGGTGATGCGGGTGGGTGGATGAACGTCAAGGCGGATCGCGCGAGTGCCACGCGGGAGAGCATCCTCGTGACGGCGGAGCGGTTGTTCGCCGAGCACGGGGTGCACGCGGTGTCGAACCGGCACATCAGCGAGGCGGCCGGGCAGGGCAACAACGCCGCGGTCAACTACCACTTCGGGACCAAAGTGGACCTGGTCCGCGCGATCGCCCGCAAGCACTTCGGCCGCATCGAGCGGCTGCGCGAGGACCTGCTCGAGACCATCGACGGCGACGGCGAGCTGCGCGACTGGGTGGCCTGCCTGGTCCGCCCGTCGACGAGCTACCTGCACGAGCTGGGCTCGCCGACGTGGTTCGCGCGGTTCAGCGCCCAGGTGATGACCGACCCGGCGTTGCGGGCGATCCTCGCGGAGGAGTCGCTGTCCTCCCCGGTCCTCGCCCGCACGGTCGAGGGCCTGAACCGCTGCCTGCACGGCCTCCCCCCGGAGGTCCGCGCCGAGCGCGGCGACATGGCCCGCCAGCTGATGATCCACATGACGGCGGAGCGCGAGCGAGCCCTGGCGGAGGGCACCCCGACCCCGCGAGCGAGCTGGAACGACGCGGGAACGGGCTTGATCGACGCGATCACGGGCCTGTTGCTGGCCCCGGTGACCCCGGCGTCCTGACCGGGCCGGCTCGCGTACCCAGCCGGTCGGGTCGCGTACCTGGGCGGTCGGTTGGCGTGCCTGGGCGGTCGGTTGGCGTACCTCGAGGGTCGGTTCGCGTGCCTGGGCGGTCGGTTCGCGTGTCGCGCATCCCGCGAGCACGCGGGTGCGCCCCGGTCGAGTGCGCACCCGTACCTGGGTGGTCGGCTCGCGTACCTGAGCGGTCGGCTCGCGTACCCAGGTGGTCGGTTCGCGTACCCAGGGGGTCGGTTCGTCCGGGCGGATGGATCTCGCCGCCGGGATTCGTCGGCGTGCACGAACGGCCGCGGGCCGAATCCTCCTAACGTCACCTCGATCGGGCGGTGACGAGGAGGCGGCGGGTGCGGACACTCTTGCGGGGCGGGCGGGTCGTCGATCCGGGGAGCGGGTTCGACGGTGTCGCCGACGTGCTGCTGTCCGAGGCCGGGATCGAGGCCGTCGGTGCGAACCTGACGGCCGACGCCGCCGAAGTCGACGTCCGGGGGCTTGTCGTCGGGCCCGGGTTCGTCGACCTGCACAGCCACGTGCACGCGATCGCCGGGCAGCGGCTGCAGGCCGTGGACGGCGTCACCACCGCGCTCGACCTCGAAGCCGGCCTGATGCCCGTCGAGCGGGCCTACGCCGAGGCCGCCGCGGCCGGGCGGCCGCTGCACTACGGCTTCTCCGCCTCCTGGGGCGCCGCCCGGGCGCAGGTGCTCGCCGGCATCGCGCCCGACGCGAACATCGGCAGCGGCCTGGCCGTGCTCGGGAACCCCGCGTGGCAACGCTCCTCGTCGCCGAAGGAACTGGCCGCCTGGCTGTCGCTGCTGGACACCGAGCTCGCGGCCGGCGCCCTCGGCATCGGCGTCCTCATGGGCTACGCGCCGCAGTCGGCGCCCGCGGAGTTCCTCGCCGTCGCCCACCTCGCCGCGCTGGCCGGGGTGCCGACCTACACCCACGTCCGCGAGCTCGTCGAGGTCGACCCCGCGATCCCGGTCGACGGCTCCACGGAGATCGTCGCCGCGGCGGGGGAGACCGGCGCCGCGATGCACCACTGCCACGTCAACAGCACCTCCGGCCACCACCTCGACCGCGTCCTCGCCACCCTCGGCGACGCCCGGCGCGCCGGCTCCCGCGTCACCGTCGAGGCCTACCCCTACGGCGCCGGCAGCACCGCCGTCGGCGCCGCCTTCATCGAGCCGGAACGCCTGCGGATGAAGGGACTCCGCCCGTCGAGCGTGGTCATCCTCGAAACCGGGGAGCGCGTGCGCGACGAGGGCCGCCTGCGGCAGCTGCGCCGGGACGACCCGGGTGCGCCGTGCCTGCTCGAGTTCCTCGACGAGGACAACCCCCGGGAACGCGCCCTGCTGCACCGGGCACTGGCCTTCCCCGACGCCGTTGTGGCCAGCGACGCCATGCCCGTCCACTGGCCGGACGGCCGCACCGAAAGCACCGAGTGGCCGCTGCCGCCCGGCGGCACGACGCACCCGCGCACCGCGGGCACCTTCGCCAAGACCCTGCGGCTGATGGTCCGCGAAACGGGCGCCTGGAGCTGGCTCGAAGCGTTCCGGCGCTGTTCGTACCTGCCCTCGCGGCTGCTCGACGACGTCGCGCCCGCCGCCCGCGGCAAGGGCCACCTGGGCGCCGGGGCCGACGCCGACGTCGTCGTCCTCGATCCCGACCGGGTCACCGACACCGCCACCTACGCCGAGCCGACGCGGCCTTCACAGGGGGTCCGGCACCTGTACGTCGCCGGAGTTCCGGTGATCGCCGAGGGAAAGCTCGACGCGGAAGCGCTGCCCGGCCGGCCGCTGCGGGGTGAGCCGCGGTGATCGACGACATCGAGGCGCTCGTCCGCTGCGAATCGCCGTCGGCCGACCACGAAGCCGTCGCGCGCAGCGCCGAGGTCGTCGCCGGGATCGGCCGCCGCCTGCTCGGCGTCGAGCCCGAACGGATCGTCACCGACGGCTGCACGCACCTGCGCTGGCGGTTCGGCGACGGCCCGCCGCGCGTCCTGCTGCTCGGCCACCACGACACCGTGTGGCCCCTGGGATCCCTGCGCACGCACCCCTTCGAAGTCCGCGACGGGATCCTGCGCGGACCCGGCTGCTTCGACATGAAGGCCGGGGTGGTGATGGCCCTGCACGCGGCCGCCGCGCTGCCCGACCGTGACGGCCTCGCGATCCTCGTCACCGGCGACGAGGAAATCGGCTCGCCGCGTTCCCGCCCCTTGATCGAAGGGGAGGCCAAGAGCTGCGACGCGGTGTTCGTGCTCGAAGCCTCGGCCGACGGCGGCGCGCTGAAGACCCGCCGCAAAGGCGTTTCCCTCTACCGCGTCGAGGTCGAAGGCCGCGCCGCGCACGCCGGGCTCGAACCGGAAAAGGGCGTCAACGCGGGGGTCGAAATCGCCCACCAGATCCTCGCGATCGCCGCGCTCGCCGACGCGGGCCGGGGCACCACCGTGGTGCCGACCGCGCTGAGCGCCGGGACCACGACGAACACCGTGCCCGCCGAGGCGAGCGTCGCCGTCGACGTGCGGGTGTGGGACGCGGCCGAACAGGAGCGCGTCGACCGCGCCATCAGAAGTCTCGCGCCGGTGGACGAAGCGGCCCTGATCCACATCGCCGGCGGCATCAACCGCGCACCGCTGGACGCGGAAGCGTCTTCGGAGCTGTTCGTGCTCGCGAACGAACTCGCCGCCGGGACGCTCACCCAGGCCGCGGTCGGCGGCGCGTCGGACGGCAATTTCACCGCCGGACTGGGCGTTCCGACGCTCGACGGCCTCGGCGCGGTCGGCGGCGGAGCCCACGCCGACGACGAACACGTCGTCGTCGCCGAGCTGCCCCGGCGCACCGCGCTGCTCGCCACGCTCACGGAAACCGTTCTGGCGCGGGGGAATTCGTCCGCGCCGACGAACGAACCGGGTGAATCCCGTGCGGGACAACGGTGACCCGGCGCGAGCGTCCGGAAAGGATGGTGGGCGTGACAGAAGTCGTGACGAACACAGCCCCGCCGCTGCGGGACGAGGCCGCCGCCGCGGCGGCCGGCGCCGCGCTCGCCTCCGGCGTCCGGATCCGGACCCTGACCGAGGTCACCGAGCTGGCCGCCGTGTCGCAGCTCTTCGAATCGATCTGGCAGCGCGCCCCGCGCGATCCCCTGGTGACGGCCGAGCTGCTGCGGGCCATGGTGTCGGCGGGCAACTACGTGGCCGGCGCGTTCGACGGCCCCGAACTGCTCGGCGCCTGCTTCGGGTTCTTCGGCGAGCCGGCGAAGGGAGGACTGCACAGCCACATCGCCGGCGTCGCGGCCCCCGGGCACGGCCGCGGCATCGGCTTCGCGCTCAAGCTGCACCAGCGCGCGTGGGCGCTGCGCCAGGGTGTCACGGCGATCTCGTGGACGTTCGACCCGCTGGTGCGCCGCAACGCCCACTTCAACCTGACCAAGCTGGCCGCCCGCCCGGAGCTCTACCTGCCCGACTTCTACGGCCGGATGCAGGACGGCATCAACAGCACCGGCGACACCGACCGCCTGATGGTCGCCTGGGACCTGACGAGCCCGGCCGTCCGGGCGGCCGCCGCGGGCCGGCCGGACCGGGTGGACGCGGCGGCGCTGCGGGCTCGGGGCGCCGCGGTCGCGCTGGCGGCGGATCCCGCCGGCGCGCCGGTCACCGGCCCCGCGGACGCGCCGGTGGTGCTCGTCGCCGTGCCACCGGACATCGAGGCGCTCCGGCGCGCCGACCCCGGGCTGGGCCGCGCGTGGCGGGTCGCCGTGCGGGACGTGCTGGGCGGCCTGCTCGCCGAGGGGGCCGCGGTCACCGGATTCGATCGTGCCGGCTGGTACGTGGTCGCGAGGGAGCAGTCGTCGTGAAACTCACCGGGGTGGAACTCCTGCGCGTGCGGATGCCCTTGGTGGCGCCGTTCCGGACGTCGTTCGGCACGCAGGCCGACCGCGAACTGCTGCTCCTGCGGGCGGTGACGTCCGAGGGCGAAGGCTGGGGCGAGTGCGGGGCGATGGCCGGCCCGCTCTACTCCTCGGAGTACATCGACGGCGTCGAACACGTGCTGCGTGCCTTCCTCGTGCCCGCGCTCCTCGCCGCCGGAGACCTCACGGCGCACCGGGTCGCGCCGCTGCTGGCGAAGTTCAAGGGCCACCGGATGGCCAAGGCCGCGCTGGAGATGGCGGTGCTCGACGCCGAACTGCGGGCGCGCGGCAGCTCCTTCGGCACCGCTCTGGGGTCCACAACGGACTCGGTGCCGTGCGGGGTGTCCGTCGGGATCATGGACTCGATCCCGCAGCTGCTCGACGTCGTCGGCGGTTACCTCGACGCCGGGTACCTCCGGATCAAGCTGAAGATCGAACCCGGCTGGGACGTCGAGCCGGTCCGCGCGGTCCGCGAGCGCTTCGGCGACGACATCCTGCTGCAGGTCGACGCGAACACGGCGTACACGCTCTCGGACGTGCCGCAGCTGCAGCGGCTGGACCCGTTCGGGCTGCTGCTGATCGAGCAGCCCCTGGAAGAGGAGGACGTGCTCGGCCACGCCGAGCTCGCCCAGCACCTCCGCACGCCGATCTGCCTGGACGAGACCGTCGTTTCGGCGCGGTCGGCGGCGGCCGCGATCCGGCTCGGCGCCTGCCGGATCGTCAACATCAAGCCGAGCCGGGTCGGCGGCTACCTCGAAGCCCGGCGGGTGCACGACGTCTGCGCCGCGCACGGCATCCCGGTCTGGTGCGGCGGGATGCTGGAAACCGGGCTGGGCCGGGCCGCCAACGTCGCGCTGGCGTCGCTGCCCGGGTTCACCCTGCCCGGCGACACCTCGGCGTCGGACCGGTTCTACCGCACCGACATCACCGAACCGTTCGTCCTCGAAGCCGGCCGGCTGCCGGTGCCGTCCGGCCCCGGCCTCGGCGTCACCCCGATCCCTGAGCGGCTGGCCGAAGTGACCACCGCGAAGTCCTGGCTCGCCTAGCGAAACGAGAGGCTCCCCATGCCGAAACTCCCCGAACTCTCCGCCTGGCTCGAAACCCGCCTCCCCGCCCTGCTCGCCGAGCACAAGGTGCCCGGCGCGGCCGTCGCCGTGTACGCCGGCGGCGAGATCATCGACCACGCCGCCGGGGTGCTCAACAAGGCCACCGGCGTCGAAGCCGACGCCGACTCGCTGTTCCAGATCGGGTCGATCACCAAGGTCTGGACGACCACGCTGGCCATGCAGCTCGTCGACGACGGCGTGCTCGACCTCGACCAGCCGGTCCGGAAGTACCTGCCGGAGTTCGTGCTCGGCGACGAAGACGCGGCCGCGCGGATCACCGTCCGGCAGCTGATGTGCCACACCGCCGGCTTCGAAGGCGACATCTTCACCGACACCGGCCGCGGCGAAGACCGCATCGAGAAGTACGTCGCCACCCTCGGCGACGTGCCCCAGCTGTTCGCGCCCGGCGAGATGTTCTCCTACAACAACGCCGCCTTCTGCGTGCTCGGCCGGCTCGTGGAAGTGCTGCGCGGCAGGACCTACGACGAGTGCCTGCAGGACCACTTGTTCACCCCGCTCGGCCTGACGCACGCCGCGCAGAGCCCGTACGAGGCGATCCGCTTCCGCGCCGCGCTGGGCCACCTGACGTCCGCGCCCGGCGCCGACCCGGAGCCCGCGGGCATCTGGGCGCTGACGCCGTCCAACGCCCCCGCCGGCTCGATGCTCGCCATGCGCCCGCGCGACCTCGTCACGTTCGCCGCGATGCACCTGCGGGACGGCGAAGGCGCCGACGGCACCCGCGTGCTGAGCGCGGCAAGCGCCCGGGCGATGCGGGAACGCCTGGTGGAGCTGCCCGACCTCGGCCTCTTCGGCGACGCGTGGGGCCTCGGCTGGTCGCTGTTCGACGCGCCCGGCGGGCCGGTCGTCGGCCACGACGGCGGCACGATCGGCCAGTCCGCGTTCCTGCGCGTGGCGCCGGAGCACGGGGTCGCGGTGGCCCTGCTGACCAACGGCGGCGACACGGTCGCCGTCTACACCGAGGTCGTCGGGCACCTCCTGCGCGAGCTGACCGGCATCGAGCTGCGCGTGCCGCCGGTGCCCGACCCGGCCGCGCCGCGCGTGGACGCCTCGCGGTACGTCGGCGAGTACTCCTCGTCGGTGGCGGACGTCGTGGTCAGCCAGGACGCCGACGGGCGCGTCTGGGTCGAGCGCGTCCCGAAGGGCATCTTCGCGGAGCTGGCCAAGCCGGAGAAGACCGAGCTGGTCGCGATGAACGGCGACACGCTCATCCTGGCCGAGCCGATGCAGGGCATGTACATCCCGCACGCCTTCGTCGGCGACGACGGCACCGGCCGCGCGCTGTACCTGCACACCGGGCGCGCCGACCGGCGGGTGACGGCGTGAGCGCGGTCGAGGCGGAGATCGCCGGTGTCTTCGCCGAAGCGGGCGCGCGGGGGTTCCTGCACGCGCGGGAGATCGGCGGCGGGCCGGAGGTGGCGGTCGGCGCGGACGCCCCGGTGGTGCTCGCGTCGGTGTTCAAGATCCCGGTCGCCGTCGCCTACGCCCGGGAAGTGGCGGCGGGACGGCTCGACGAGACGGCCCGGACGCGCGTCGGGCCGCGCTACCGCATCGGCGGCATCGGGACCGCGGGCTGCGCCGACGACGTCGAGATGAGCTGGCGCGACCTGGCGCTGTTCATGCTGACCATGAGCGACAACGCCGCCACCGACGTCGTCTACCACCGGATCGGGGCGGCCGCCGTCGACCGCCTGCTCGCCGACCTCGGCCTGCACCGCACCCGGCTGATCGGCTGCTGCGAAGACCTGTTCGCCTCGGTCCTCGCCGACCTCGGAGCGGCCGAAGGCGCCGACATCGACGCGGTGTTCGCCGGCGCGAGCCCCGAGCAGACGTGGAAGCTCGCGGTCCTGGATCCCGAGCGCACGACGTCGTCCACCCCGCGCGAGATCACCGGGCTGCTCGACGCGGTGTGGACCGACCGCGCCGGCGAACCCGCGGCCTGCGAGCGGGTGCGGTCGATGCTGGCGCGGCAGATCTGGCCGCACCGCCTCTCGTCCGGGTTCTCCTCGGACGTGACCGTCGCGGCCAAGACCGGCACCCTGCCCGCGGTCCGCAACGAGGCCGGCGTCGTGTCCTTCCCGGACGGCCGCCGGTTCGCCGTCGCGGTGTTCACCCGGGCGGACTCCCTGGCCGAGCGGCAACCCGCCGTCGACGCCGCGATCGGCCAGGCCGGCCGGCTCGCCGTGGACCACCTGCGGAAGGAAACCCCATGAAGAACCTCCGGACCGCGGTGGTCCTGCTCGCTCTCGCCGCGACCGCCTGCGGGGGGCCGGGCGGCGCCGGGACGAATACCGGCACCCTGGCCGACGGCAAGACGTTCACCCTCGGGCTGCCGTCGGACCCGGGCAACCTCGACCCGCACATGTCGGTGCTGTCGGTGACCGGCCAGGTCGACCGGTTCCTCTACGACCCGCTGCTCGAACTCGCCCCCGACGGCAAGCCGCTGCCGGCGCTCGCGGAGAAGTGGACCGCCACGAACACGACGGCGTCCTTCACCCTGCGCCCCGGCATCACCTGCGCGGACGGCGGCCCGCTGACCGCCGCCGACGTCGCCGCGAACATCGGGTTCGTCGGCGACCCGGCGAACAAGTCGCCCTACGCCGGCCTGACGATCGCGCCGGGCACGAAGGCCACCGCCGACGAAGCCGACCGGACGGTCACCGTGACCAGCGGCGCGCCCGACGCGTTCCTGCTCCGCAACGTCGGCAGCCTGCCGATCGTCTGCGGCAAGGGGCTGAAGGACCGCAAGCTGCTGGCCACCGGCGGCAGCGGGACCGGCATGTTCGCCGTCACCGAGGTCGTGCCGAACGACCACTACACGTTCACCCGCCGCAAGGACTACACGTGGGGCCCGGGGGACTGGCAGGCGCAGCAGCCGGGCCTGCCGGACAAGGTGGTCGCGCGGGTCATCCCGAACACCTCGACGGTGACGAACCTGCTGCTGTCCGGCGAGGTGAACGCGAGCCAGATCAACGGGCCGGACCGCCAGCGGCTCGAAGCGCGCAAGCTGTACCACGCCGACTTCCTCGCCCCGCTCGGGGAGATCTTCTACAACCAGGCCGCCGGGCGGCCCGGCCAGGACGAGGCCGTGCGGCGCGCGCTGACCCAGGCCCTCGACCTGGCCCAGCTCGGGAAGGTGGTCACCAACGGCACCGGCAAGCCGTCGCAGAGCCTGGTCACCGCCGAGCCGAAGGCGTGCTCGGGCGACACCGTCACCGGCCACCTGCCGAACCACGACCCGGCGGCGGCCGCGTCCACATTGGACGCCGCGGGCTGGAAGGCGGGCGCGGACGGCGTGCGCGTCAAGGGCGGCAAGCAGCTGACGCTCACCGTCCTCTACGGCACCCAGCTCGGCCCGACGATGGCCCCGACCGCCGAACTGGTCCAGCAGACGTGGAAGTCCCTCGGCGCCGAGGTCACGCTCAAGGCCGTGGACAGCCCCGGGCTGTCCCAGGTGCTGTTCGGCACCGGCGAGTGGGAGGTCTCGCTCGGGCCGCTCGGGCTCACCCTGCCCAGCCAGCTGGTGCCGTTCGTGTCCGGTCCGGCCGCGCCCGACGGGACCAACTTCGGCCACATCGCCAACCCGGAGTACGAGCAGGGCGTGAAGCAGGCGGCCGCGATGAGCGGCGAAGCCAGCTGCCCGGCCTGGCAGGCCGCCGAAACGGCGCTGGTCGAGCGCGTCGACGTGGTGCCCTACATCGACTCCGTGGTGCCGTTCTACGCGAGCGGTTCGCGGTTCGAGGTCAGCCAGGGCAGCGTCACGCCGTCGTCGATCCGGATGTACGCGCGATGACCACGGCGGTGGCGCCCGCGCGGCTGCGCGGCGGAGGATGGCCGGCGTTCGCCGCGCGGCGGCTGACCCGGTTCGCCGTCTCGCTGTGGGCGCTGGTCACCGCGGCCTTCCTGATGATCCACCTGGTCCCGGGCGATCCCGTGCGGGCCGCGCTCGGCATGACGGCCCCGGCGGACCTGGTCCGGGCCAAACGGCTGGAGCTCGGCCTCGACGACCCGCTGTGGGTGCAGTACGGGCACTACCTGCGCGGCCTGCTCACCGGGGACTTCGGGACGTCGATGGCGAGCGGCCAGCCGGTCGCGCAGGTGATCGGCGACCGGCTGCCGGCGACCCTGCAGCTGGCCGTCCTGGCCTTCGCGGTCGTCGTCGCCGTCGCGATCCCGGTCGGCGTGACCTTCGCGGTGCTGACCCGCGGCGGCCGCCGCCGGGGGAGCGAACTGGCCTTCACGTCGGTGAGCGCCTTCCTCGCCGCCGTCCCGGAATTCCTGGTGGCCGTCGCGCTGGTGGCGCTGCTCGCGGTGGGTCTCGGGTGGTTCCCGGTGGCCGGCGGCGACGACGCGAGCGCGTACGTGCTGCCGGTCGCGGCGCTGGCCACCGGGCCGTCGGCGGTGCTCGCCCGGATCGTCCGGGTGGAACTGCTTTCCGTGCTGGGCGCCGACTTCGTCCGCACCGCGCGGGCGAAGCGGCTGCCCGCGCGGCTGGTCTACGTCCGGCACGCGCTGCCGAACGCGCTGACCGCGACGCTGACCCTGGGCGGGCTGATGCTGACCGGGATGGTCGCGGGCACGGTGCTGGTGGAGAACGTGTTCGCCTGGCCCGGCCTCGGCTCGACGATCGTGCAGTCGATCCTGCAGAAGGACTACCCGCTGGTGCAGGGGATCGTCCTGGTCTACGGCGTCGGCGTGCTGCTGGTGAACCTGCTGGTCGACGTCGTGCTCGGGCTGCTCGACCCGCGCTCGGCCATTCGGGAGGCGTGAGATGGCCCGACGCGGGACGTGGGCGGCGGCCGTGCGCACGCCGGTGGGCGCGTGCTCGGCGGTGCTGCTGGCCCTGGTGGTCCTCCTGGCCGCGATGGCCCCGCTGCTCTGGGGTGCGGCCGCGGCCGCCGTCGACACCGACGCGATCGGCCAGGGACCGTCCGGGGCGCACCCGTTCGGCACCGACTCCCTCGGCCGCGACCTGCTGCTGCGCACCCTGGTGGCGACCCGCCTGTCGGTCGGGCTGGCCGTGCTCGCCACCGCGATCGGCGCCGGCACCGGGGTCGTGCTCGGGACGCTGCCGTCCGTGCTGCCCCGCCGGGTGGGCCGGCTGCTCACCGCGGTCGTCGACATCGCCGTCGCGTTCCCCGGGCTGCTGCTGGCCCTGTTCCTCGCGGTGATCTTCGGCGTCGGCACGCAGGGCGCGGTGCTGGCCATCGGGTTCGCGACGGCGCCGGCGTTTGCGCGGCTCGTGCAGACGCTGTCGGCGTCGGTCAGCGGGCGCGACTTCGTGGCCGCGGCCCGGATCGCCGGCGTGGGCCGGATCCGGCTGCTGGCCCGGCACGTGCTGCCGAACATCGGCGAGCCGCTGGTCGTCAACGCGACCATCGGGGCGGGTTCGGCGTTGCTGGCCTTCGCCGGGCTGTCGTTCCTCGGCATCGGCGTGCAGGCACCGGACTACGACTGGGGACGGCTGCTGCGCGAAGGGCTGGACGGCATCTACGTCACCCCGGTGGCCGCGCTCGCCCCCGCGGCGGCCGTGGTGCTCGCGGGGCTGGCGTTCAACCTGGTCGGCGAGACGGTCGCCGCGGTGGTCGGGGTCCGGACGCGCCTGACCCGGGTGGCGGCGCCCGCGTCCCCGGCGGCGCGGCCCGCGGTTCCCGAGGCACCCGCGGACGCCGTGCTCGTGGTGGAGAACCTCCGGGTGGCGTTCCCCGGACCGGCCGGCTGGACGGTTCCGGTGCGCGGAGTCAGCTTCAGCGTCCGCGCGGGCGAAGCGATCGGTGTGGTCGGCGAGTCCGGCTCCGGCAAGAGCCTGACCGCGCTGGCCGTCTCCCGCCTGGTCGAGGGGCCGGGTGTGGTCACCGCCGACCGGCTGGAGTTCGCCGGGAAACCCCTGGCGGAGGCGTCGGACCGGGAGCTCGGCACGGCGCTGGCCATGGTGTTCCAGGACCCGATGACGTCGTTCAACCCCGCCCGCCGCGTCGGCGGCCAGCTGGCCGAGGTGTCCGAGCGGCACCACGGCCTGTCCCGGCGCCAGGCGTTCGCCCGCGCGGTGGACCGGCTGGCGGCGGTCCGCGTCCCGGCCGCCGAGCGGCGCGCCCGGCAGTACCCGCACGAGTTCTCCGGCGGCATGCGGCAGCGGGCGATGATCGGCATGGGCCTGATGGGCCGGCCGAAGCTGATCGTGGCCGACGAGCCGACGACCGCGCTCGACGTCACCGTGCAGCGGCAGGTGCTGCGCCTGCTGGCCCGCACGCGCGAAGCGGAGGGCGCGGCGGTGCTGTTGATCAGCCACGACATCGCCGTCGTTTCCCAGACGTGCGAACGGATGCTGGTGATGTACGCCGGCCGGATCGTCGAGGACCTGCCGGCCGGGAGCCCGGCCCGCCACCCGTACACGCGGGCGCTGCTGGCCACCACGGTCGACCTCGACACCGATCGCGACCGGCCCCTCGAGGTGATCCCCGGCCGCCCGCCGGAACCCGACCAGGTGCCCGAAGGCTGCGCGTTCGCCGCCCGGTGCCCGCTGGCGTCGGACCGCTGCCGCACCGAAGACCCGGTGCTCGAAGCCACGGATCGCCGGGGCCACCGCGTCGCCTGCTGGCACCCGCAGGTCACCGTCCTTTCCGGACAGTCGCACGAGGAGGGGGCCGCGTGAGCGCCTTGGAGTTCGACGCGGTGAGCGTCCGCTACGGAAAGCTGACCGCGGTCGACGGCGTCAGCCTGACCGTCCCCGCCGGACAGGTCGTCGGCCTGGTCGGCGAGTCCGGCTCCGGCAAGTCGACCCTCGCGCGGGCCGCGGCCGGGCTCGCCCCGGTCAGCGCCGGGCGGGTGCTGCTCAACGGCGCCGACGTGCGCCGCCTGCCGCGGCGGCGGCCGCTGCAGATGGTGTTCCAGGACCCGTATTCGTCGCTGGACCCGCGGATGGCCGTCGGCGAGTCGATCGCCGAGGCGATGCCGCCGGGGACGTCCCGCGCCGGGCGCCGGGCCGAAGTCGCCCGGCTGCTCGAACTGGTGAACCTGGATCCGGACCGCGCCGCGGCGCTGCCCGGCCGGCTCTCCGGCGGGCAACGGCAGCGCGTCGCGCTCGCCCGGGCGCTCGCGGGGCAGCCGAAGGTGCTGATCGCCGACGAGATCACCTCGGCCCTCGACGTCTCGGTGCAGGGCGCGGTGCTCAACCTCGTGCGGGAGGTGCAGCGGCGGCTTTCGCTGTCGATGCTGTTCATCTCGCACAACCTCGCCGTGGTGCGGTACGTCAGCGACGTCGTCGCGGTGATGTACCTCGGCCGGATCGTCGAGGCCGGGCCCGCCGCGCAGGTCCTCACCGATCCGAAGCACCCGTACACGCGGGACCTGCTGGCCGCCGCGCCGTCGGCCCGCCGGAACCTGCTCGACGACGCGAGCGACGACCCGCTCGCCGACACCGAACCCGCCGACCCGCACCACCCGCCGGCGGGCTGCCGCTACCACCCGCGCTGCCCGATCGGGCCGCTCGTGCACCCCGACCGCACCGTCTGCGTCACCGCCGACCCGGCCGGCGACGCCGCGGGCCGGCCCCACTCCGCGGCGTGCCACTTCGCCGCGACCCATCCCACGAGGAGATCCGCATGACCCGACGTCCCGGCCTCGACGACCTGTACGCCTTCGAGTTCCCCGAGCAGCCCGCGCTCTCGCCCGACGGCGGCCGGATCGCCTACGTGCTGCGCACCGCCGACCGCGCCGAGGACGAGGACACCCGGTCGCTGTGGCTGGTTCCGGTCGGCGACGGTGAGCCGCGCCGGCTCACCCGCGGCCCGGCCGACGTGGCGCCGACGTGGTCGCCGGACGGCACGCGCCTGGCCTTCCTCCGCGCCCAGGACGGCCCGCCGCAGCTGTGGCTGCTGCCGGCCGACGGCGGTGAGCCCGAGCAGGTCACGACGCTCCCGCTCGGCGCGGGAACGCCGGTGTGGCGCCCGGACGGCGCCGAGATCGCCTTCGCCGCTGCGGTGGACCTCGCGGCCGACGAAGGCGAGGACGCCGCCGCCCGCGCCCGTCGCGCGAGCGCTCCCGTGGTCGCCGACCGGGTCGACTTCAAGGCCGACGGCGCCGGTCGGCTGCGGACCCTGCGCAAGCACGTCCACGTCCTCGACCTCGCCACCGGCGAGGTCCGGCGGGTGACGTCGGGAGACTGGCACGCGGGCGACCCCGCGTGGTCGCCGGACGGCCGGCTGCTGGCCTTCCCCGCGGGGCCGGAAGCCGACGCCGACCTGACCTTCCGCTCCGGCGCCTACGTCCTCGAGCCCGGTGGCGAGCCTCGCCTGGCCGGGTCCGGCGACGGCATGTGCGGCGCGGTCGCCTGGACCGCGGACGGCACCGCGCTGCTCACGGTCGGCCGTCGCGACACCGCGCCCGGGCACCTCGGCCTGCTGCGGATCCCGCTGGACGGCGGGGAAACCACCGACCTGGCCGCCCCGCTGGACCGGAACGTCATGCCGGGTGCGCCCGGGTACCCCGGCGCGCTGCCGCAGCTGTCCGGCAGCACCGTGCTGTTCTGCGCCCGCGACCGCGGCCACACCCACCTGTACGCGGTCGACGGTGGCGAGCCGCGGCTCGTCGTGGGCGGCACCGGGACCACCGTGGCGGCCGTGTCCGTCGCCGGGGACACGGCGGCGATCGTGCTGGCCACGCCGACGTCGTACGGGGAGATCGCGACGGTCAGCCTGCCCGGCGGCGAGGTCGAGGTGCGCACCGCGCACGGACCCGCCGACCTCGAGCCGTTCACCCACGAGGAGCGGGAATTCACCGTCTCCGACGGCACGACCGTGGCCGGCTGGCTGCTGCGCGACCCCGCCCGCACCGGCCCGCGCCCGCTGCTGCTGGACATCCACGGCGGCCCGCACAACGCCTGGAGCGGCACCGCCGACGCCGTGCACCTCTACCACCAGGAGCTCGTCGCCCGCGGCTGGGCGGTGCTGCTGCTCAACCCGCGCGGCAGCGACGGCTACGGCGAGGCGTTCTACACCGCGGCGGTCGGGGCCTGGGGCATCGCCGACGCCCAGGACTTCCTCGAGCCCCTGGACGCCCTTGTCGCCGAAGGCGTGGCCGACGCGCGCCGGCTCGCGGTGGCCGGCTACAGCTACGGCGGCTACATGACGTGCTACCTGACCAGCCGGGACGACCGGTTCGCCGCGGCGGTCGCGGGCGGGGTCGTCAGCGACGTCGTCAGCATGGCCGGCACGTCCGACAGCGGCCACTACCTCGGCGTCGCCGAGCTCGGCGCGATCCCGTCGGAGAACCGGGCGCACTACGCGGCGCTTTCCCCGCTGGCGCAGGTGGAAAAGGTGCGCACGCCGACGCTGGTGCTGCACGGCGCCGCCGACGACCGCTGCCCGGCCGGGCAGGCCGAGCAGTGGTTCACCGCGCTGCGCGAGCAGGGCGTGCCGGCGCGGATGGTGCTCTACCCCGGCGCGTCGCACCTGTTCATCCTGAACGGGAAGCCGTCCCACCGCGCGGACTTCAACCGCCGGATCGTCGACTGGGTTGCGCAGTACGCCGGCGAGCCGGGCAAGCCGGCGCTGGTGCCGCTCGACGCCGCGCACTGGCGGCGGCGCCTGGCCGAGCTCGCGCGCAAGCACCGCGTTCCGGGTGCGTCGCTGGGCATCCTGCGCGGCGACGACCGGGTGGTGGCGAGCCACGGCGTGCTGAACACCGCGACCGGCGTCGAGGTCACCGACGACTCGGTGTTCCAGATCGGCTCGATCACCAAGGTCTGGACGGCCACGGTGGCGATGCAGCTGGTCGACGAGGGCCTGCTGGACCTCGACGCCCCGGTCGCCGACGTGCTGCCCGAGCTGCGCCTGGCCGACCCCGACGTCACCAAGCAGCTGACCCTGCGGCACCTGCTCACCCACACGAGTGGCATCGACGGCGACGTCTTCACCGACACCGGCCGCGGCGACGACTGCATCGAGAAGTTCGTCGGCCTGCTGCCGGAGGTCGCGCAGAACCACCCGCTCGGGGCGACGCTGTCGTACTGCAACTCCGGGTTCGTGCTGATCGGCCGGGTGATCGAGAAGCTGACCGGGCAGACCTGGGACGCGGCGCTGCGCGAACGGCTGTTCACCCCGCTGGGGCTCACCCACACGGGGACGTTGCCGGAGGAGGCGCTGCTGCATCGCGCGGCGATGGGCCACGTGGCGGCGGGCGACGGCTCGCCGTCACCGGCGCCGGCGTGGGGCCTCCCGCGCTCGGCGGGCCCGGCCGGCCTGATCACGGCGTCGGCGGCGGACGTCCTGGCCTTCGCGCGGATGCACCTGGCGGGCGGCCTCGACGTGCTGTCGGAGCCGACGGCGGCGGCGATGACCGAGTGGCAGGCCGACATGCCGGACAAGCACACGCTGGGCGACTCGTGGGGCCTCGGCTGGATCCGCTTCGACTGGGACGGCCACCGCGTGATCGGCCACGACGGCAACACGATCGGGCAGTCGGCGTTCCTGCGGCTGCTGCCCTCGCACGGCCTGGCCGTCACGCTGCTCACCAACGGCGGCAACACGCGGGACCTGTACGAGGAGCTGTACCGCGAGATCTTCGCGGCGCTGGCCGGAGTGGCGCTCCCGCAGCCGATCGCGCCCGCCGCGGAGCCGCCTTCGATCGACGCCGCGGAGTTCGTCGGGGTGTACGAGCGCGCGTCGATGCGGATCGAGGTGTTCGAAGGGGAGACGGGCCTGCGGATGCGCCAGACGATCACGGGGCCGATCGCGGCCCTGGTCCCGGAAGCGACGACCGAGCACGACCTGATCCCGATCGGCGGGCCGCAGTTCGTGTTCCGCGAGCCGGGCGCGAAGTCGTGGATCTCGGCGACCTTCTACACGCTGCCGACGGGGGAGCGGTACCTCCACAGCGGCGTCCGCGCGACCCCGAAGGTGCCGGCATGAGCCGGATCACGTCGGGGAACACCGGCGGCGGCGTGGCGTTGTAACGGGTGTCGGTACGGCGGTGTCCCCGGGCCTCACCCCTTGCCTTCACGGAATACCGGTAATGCAGGAGCCGTGTTGAGCCTTTCGCCGCGAGGCGACCCCCGTACCGGCCCCAGAACTCCCGCTTCCGCTCGCAGGTTTCCCCCAGCCTTCGCCGAGCGGAAGCGGGACTTTCTTTCGCGGGACCGGCGCCGGTCCCTCAGTGCTCCGAAGTGGACGGTGCCGCCGGCCCGCGGCGGATCAGCCAGCTGCCCGCGAACGCGACCAGCCCGACCAGCGCGGCCACGATGAACGCCGCCCGCAGGCCCGAGGCGTCCGGGCTGCCGGCCGTCGCGTCGTGGCTGCCCAGCGTCGCGATGCTCACGAACACCGCCGTGCCGAGCGCGCCCGCCACCTGCTGCAGCGTCGAAAGGATCGCGCTGCCGTGGGAGTACAGGTGGTCCGGCAGGACGCCGAGCGCCTCGGTGAACAGCGGCGTCATCATCAGGCCGAGCCCGGCCATCATCAGCACGTGGATCCCGATCACCGCGATCAGCGGCGAACCCGGCCCCAGCACCGCGAACAGCCCCAGCGACGCGGCCATCGCCGCCGCGCCCGGGATGACCAGCGGGCGGCCGCCGACCTTGTCGAACAGCGCGCCGACCGGGCGGCCCAGCAGGCCCAGCACCAGCCCGCCCGGCAGCATCGCCAGCCCGCTGACGAACGTGCTCGTGTGCAGCACCGTCTGCAGGTACAGCGGAAGCATGATCGCCGCCGCGCCGATCAGGCACACGAACAGCAGCGCCGTCAGCACCAGGGCGACCACGAAACTGCGGTGCGTGAACGGCCGCAGGTCCAGCAGCGCCCGGTCCCGGCGCTGCAGCCGCAGCTGCCGCCAGACGAACACCACCAGCGCGGCGGCCCCCACCACGATCGGCACCCAGCCCGGCACCGGCGGCTCGGCCCCGGCCTGCTCCCCACCCGCCGACAGGCCGTACAGCACCCCGCCGAACCCGATCGCCGACAGCAGCACCGACGGCACGTCCAGCGGCACCCGGCGGCGTTCGGCGGTCAGCCGCAGCAGCAGCGCGCCCGCCACCAGCGCGGCGACCGCGAGCGGCAGCACGATCCAGAACATCCAGCGCCAGCCCAGCGAAAGCACCGCGCCGCCGATCGTCGGCCCGATCGCCGGTGCCACCGCGATGACGATGGTGATCGTGCCCATCGTCGCGCCGCGGCGCTCCGAGGGCACCAGCCGCATCACCGTCGTCATCAGCAACGGCAGCATCACCGCCGTGCCGCACGCCTGGATCACCCGCCCGGTCATCAGCAGCCCGAACCCGGGCGCGACCCCGCACACCAGCGTGCCGAGGCTGAAGGCCGACAGCGAGAAGAGGAACACCTCGCGCGGCGAGAACCGTTCGAGCAGGAACCCCGTGGTGGGGATGACGACCGCCATCGTCAGCAGGAACCCGCTGGTCAGCCACTGCACCGTGGTCGTCGGTACCCGGAGGTCGACGGTCAGGTCCCGCAGCGCGACGCTCAGGATCGTCTCGTTCAGGATCATCACGAACGCGGAGAGCACGAGAACCCCGATGAGGAGCCCCGAGCGCACCGGCGCGCGGTCGAGGTCGGAAGACGGGGTGGACACGGTTTCGGTCATCGGGATGGGACTCTCCTGCTCGGCCGGGACGGCCGTGCTGCACACGGGACGTCCTTCGCAGTGTGCCCGTTTCGGGCCGTTCCTGTCAGGCGGTTTTCGGTGAACCGGACCCCCTGTGAAGCCGTCAGGAGCGTCCGATATGCTTCTGTCAGTACGAAGTTCCGCAGCGCGCGATTAGCTCAGCGGGAGAGCGCTTCCCTGACACGGAAGAGGTCACTGGTTCAATCCCAGTATCGCGCACCACGAGGTCCACCCCCGGATTTCGTGAATTTCGTACCACGGGCGATTAGCTCAGGGGGAGAGCGCTTCGTTCACACCGAAGAGGTCACTGGTTCGATCCCAGTATCGCCCACCCGATCGAGAGAGCCCTGTTTGCGAACTGCGCAAACAGGGCTCTCTCATTTCGTGTTCCGGGTGGGCCGGGTCCGATCACAACAGGCGGCGTTGCAGCACGTCGGCCAGAACCGTCGTCACCATGGTTCCCAGTTCCTTCCCGTCCGGCAGGGTTCCGCGGCGGCGGCCGGCGAAGAGCAGGTGGGCCGCGCCGATCAACGACAGGGACAACGAGTCCACCTCGGCGTCCACCGCGATGCGGCCCTGTTCGCGCTCGGCTGACAGGTAGGCCTTCAGCATGGCGCGGGCCTCCGTCAGGATCGGGAGGCCGCCTCCCGTGCGCAGGCGGGTGCGCAGCTCGTCGCGGAAGAAGATCAAGCTCGTCAGGGCCACGGAGACCGGGTCGAACAGCTCCGTCAGGGCGGCGATCAGGTTGTCCGCCACCGTCCGGGTGCCCGCGGCCGCGTGCAGGAGGGCGGCCTGATCGGCCAAGCGGGTGAGACGGTCGCGGACCAGGTCGGCCAGGAAGTCGTCGAAGTCCGTGAAGTGGCGGTGCAGGACCCCCTTCGCCACGTCGGCCTCCGTCGTCACCGCGCGGCTGGTCAGGGCGTTCGGGCCGTCGCGGAGGAGGACGCGCCCGGCCGCGTCGAACAGCTGCTTGCGCACGTCGCGCAGGTGGACCCCGGTCGGCATGGCCCCATTCTCCGGCACGGCCCGCCGTTGTCCTAGTGGGCGATCGCCCATTAAAGTGGGCGCATGCCCACTCAACCTCACGAAGCCCGCGCGATCGCGGAGTCCTTCGGTGCCGATGTCGAACGCTACGACCGGGCGCGGCCGGAGTACCCGCGCGAACTGGTGGAGCGGGTCGTCGCCGGGAGTCCCGGGCCCGACGTCCTGGACGTCGGCTGCGGGACCGGGATCGAGGCACGGCAGTTGCGTGCCGCCGGCTGCCGGGTGCTCGGTGTCGACCCCGACGCGCGGATGGCCGCCTTCGCCCGCCGCGGCGGGATCGACGTGGAGGTGGCGAAGTTCGAGGACTGGGCGCCGGCCGGGCGGACGTTCGACGCCGTCGTCGCCGGGCAGGCCTGGCACTGGGTGGACCCGGTGGCCGGGCCGGCCAAGGCGGCCCGGGTCCTGCGGCCCGGCGGCCTGCTCGCCGTGTTCGCCCACGTGTTCCAGCCGCCCGCGGCGGTGGCGGCGGCCTTCGCCGCGGCGTGCCGGCGGGTGCTGCCGGGCTCGCCGTTCGCGGGGGAGTCCCGGCCGGCCGCGGACGTCTACGACGTGATGTTCACCGCCTTCGCCGACGCGATCGCCGAGGCGGACGGCCTCGGCGCCCCGGAGCGCCGGCGGTTCGCGTGGGAGCGGACCTACACGCGCGACGAGTGGCTCGATTTCCTGCCCACGACCGGCGGCCTGACGCGGGTGCCGCCGGCGGAGCTGGCGGACATCCTGGCCGAGGTCGCCGCGGCCGTCGACGAGCTCGGCGGGAGCTTCGTGCTGCCGTACACGACGCTGGCGGTCTTCGCCCGGAAGGCTTGACAAAAAAAGTTGTCGGTGAGACCTTCGTGCCATGTCCTTTCAGGCTTACCTCGACAACGCCGAGAAGCAGACCGGCATCACCCCGCGCGGCTTCCTCGACCTGGCCGCCGCCAAGAACCTCACCAAGCACGGCGAAATCACCACCTGGCTCAAGACCGAGCACGCCCTCGGCCACGGCCACGCGACGGCACTGGCCCGCCTCATCACGAAGGGCCCCGACTTCGTCGCCGCAAACCACGCCGATGGCGTCCTCCACCTCGACGGCCTGGCCGCCCGGACCTGACCCGGACGCCCCCGCCGCCGTGATGCCCCTTCAATCACGCAAGATGCCCCGCCAATCACGCGTGATGCCCCGCCGATCACGCGAGTTCCGCCCTCAGGCGGGGGGCGATCGGCCCGAGGAACGTCCCGCCTGACACGTCGAGCGTGCGGCCGGTGATCCACCGCCCGCCCGGCCCGGCGAGGAACCCCACCACGTCGGCGACGTCCTCGGGCTCGCCGATCCGGCCCAGTGCCGTCATCGCGGTGAGGCCGGCCGCCGCCTCCGGGATCGCCAGCATCGGCTCCGTCAGGTCCGTGCGGATCGGTCCCGGGGCGACCGTGTTCACCGTGATCCCGCGGTGGCCGAGCTCGTTCGCCAGCGTCGGGGCGAGGGCCTCGACGGCGGCTTTGCTGATCGTGTACCCGATCTGGCTCTGCACGGCGATGCGGCTGGCCATCGAGCCGACCACGACGATCCGGCCGCCGTCGTTCAGCAGCGGCAGCAGCCGCCGGATCAGCAACGCCGGTGTCTTGACGTTGACGGCCAGCAGCCGGTCCAGTTCGTCCTCGGTCAGCTGCCCGATCGTGCTGTGCGAACCGATTCCCGCGTTGTTGACCAGGATGTCCAGCCCGCCGAACTCCGCGGCGACCGCGTCCGCCAGCCGGTCGACGGCGCCGGCCTCGCCGAACCGCGCCGCCACGGTGAACGCGCGGCCGCCCTCGGCCTCGATCAGCGCGACGGTTTCCTCGGCCGCCACCTCGTTGCCGCCGTGGTGCACGGCGACGACGGCGCCGTCCGCCGCCAGCCGCCGGGCGATCGCGCGGCCGATTCCCCGCGAAGCTCCCGTCACCAAGGCGTTCTTCGTCATGTCCGGCTCCTCCGGGTCGGTGCCGGACCGTGGTGGTCCGGCGATGACACGGAGGTTTCCGCCCGGCGCTGACCGGGCGCGCACCACGCGCGCACCGCCGCGGGCCCGGCGGTGCGCGCCCGGTCAGCGCGCCGCGGCCGCCGGTTCCGGCCGGGCCGCCGCCGGTGCCGCGGGAACCCACCGGGGCAGGAACGCGGCGACGGCCAAGGCGATCAGCGCCGCCGCCGACCCCATTCCCAGCACCAGCCGGAACCCGTTCTGCGACGGCAGGGTCGCCGGCCCGAACGAAATGGTCAGCCGGGCCAGGATCAGCCCGGCCGTGGCGCTGGAGACCGACGTCCCGATCGAGCGCATCAGCGTGTTCAAGCTGTTGGCGGCCGCGGTTTCCGACACCGGCACGGCACCCATGACCAACGCCGGCATCGCCCCGTAGGCGAGCCCGATCCCGGCGCCGATGACGCACGAAATCAGCACCAGGTGCCAGGTCGCGCTCATCAGGACGACGCCGAGGGCGTACCCCGCCGCGACGACCACCGCGCCGCACATCAGCGTGGTCTTCGGGCCGCGGGTCCGCGTGATGCGCGCGGACACCGGCGCCAGCGCCATCATGACCAGGCCGGACGGCGCCATCACCAGGCCGACCACGAGCATCGACCGGCCGAGGCCGTACCCGGTGGCCGCCGGCAGCTGCAGCAGCTGCGGCAGCACCAGGGACATCGCGAACATCGAGAAGCCGAACACCGAGGACGCGACGTTCGTCAGCAGCACCTGCCGCCGCGCGCTCGTCCGCAGGTCCACCAGCGGCTGCCGGGTCCGCAGTTCCCAACGGCCCCACGCCAGCAGGACGACGACGGCGGTCGCGAACAGCCCGAGCGTCGCGCCGCTGCCCCAGCCCCAGTCGGCCCCCTTCGAGATGGCCAGCAGCAGGCACACCAGGGCGACCGAGAGCCCGGCCGCGCCGGGGACGTCGAACCGGCCGCCGGTGCGGACCGGCGACTCCGGCACGAGCGCCACGACCAGCGCGGTGACGACGACGCCGAGCCCGGCCGCGGTCCAGAACAGCGCGTGCCAGTCGGCGTTTTCGGCCAGCAGCGCCGCCGCGGGCAGGCCCAGCGCGCCGCCGACGCCGAGGGACGCGCTCATCAGCGCGGTGGCCGAGCCGAGCCGTTCGGCGGGCAGCTCGTCACGCATGATGCTGATCCCGAGCGGGATGACGCCGGCGGCGAGACCCTGCAGGGCCCGCCCGGCGACCATCGGCACCAGGCTGTCGGAGAGCGCGCCGATCGCCGAGCCCACGACCAGCGCGCCGAGGCTGATCAGCAGCATCCGCCGCTTGCCGTACATGTCCCCGAGCCGGCCCATGGTCGGCGTCGCCACCGCACCGGCCAGCAGGGTGGCGGTGATCGCCCAGGTGGCGTCGGCGGCGGACGCGTGCAGCAGCCCGGGCAGCGCCGGGATCAGCGGGATGACCAGCGTCTGCATCAGCGAGACGGTGATGCCCGCGAGGGCGAGGACCGCGACGACGAGGTTCGCGCGCGGCGACGCCTCCCCGGCGGCTCTGGATGGATCGGACACGAGCGGTCCTCCGAAGGTCGAATTAAATCAGTCGCTTGACTTAGCGTAGCAGTCTTCGGTTGACTGATCACGAACCGACGGCCACCGCGGAGGAACGATGACGAGTACCACCGAAATCCCCGAGTTCCCCATGCCGCGCGCCGCGGGCTGCCCGTTCGACCCGCCGCCCGCGGCCCGCGCCCTGCAGGAGGAGGCTCCGCTCGCGCGCGTCCGGCTGTGGGACGGCAGCACGCCGTGGCTCGTGACCCGCTACGCCGACCAGCGGGCCCTGCTGGCGGATCCGCGCGTCAGCGCTGACATCACCCGCCCCGGCTACCCGAGCCCGGCGCCGCTGCCCAAGGGCGGCACCGGCATCAGCTTCATCCTGATGGACAACCCCGAGCACGCGCGGCTGCGCAAGATGGTGACCGCGCCGTTCACGATCCGCCGCGTCGCCGCGATGCGCCCGGCCGTGCAGAAGATCGTCGACGACCTGATCGACGCCCTGCTGGCCGGCCCGAACCCGGTCGACCTCGTCGAAGCGTTCGCGCTGCCGGTGCCGTCACTGGTGATCTGCGAGCTGCTCGGCGTGCCCTACGCCGACCACGACTTCTTCCAGGAGAACAGCAAGGTCATCATCCGCCGCGACGCGAAGCCCGAGGAGCGGGCGGCCGGGCACCAGGCGCTCGTCGGCTACCTCGACCGGCTGATGGGGGAGAAGCTGGCCGCCCCCGCCGACGACCTGCTGTCCGGGCTCGCGGCCCGGGTCCACGCGGGGGAGCTGTCGCGCACGGAGGCGGCGCAGATGGGGGTGCTGCTGCTCATCGCCGGGCACGAGACGACGGCGAACATGATCGCGCTCGGCACCCTGGCGCTGCTGGAGCACCCGGACCAGCTGGCGCTGCTGCGCGAGTCCGACGACCCGGCGCTGGTGGCGTCGGCGGTCGAGGAACTGTTGCGGTACCTGAACATCACGCACAACGGCCGTCGCCGCCTCGCGCTCGAGGACATCGAGATCGCCGGGGAGACCATCCGCGCGGGCGAGGGCATGATCATGGCCAACGACGTCGCCAACCGCGACCCGGAGGTCTTCCCCGACGGTGACCGCCTGGACCTCACCCGCGACTCGCACCGGCACGTCGCCTTCGGCTTCGGCGTCCACCAGTGCCTCGGGCAGCCGCTGGCCCGGCTCGAACTGCAGGTCGTCTACCGCACGCTGTACCGGCGGATCCCGACGCTGGCGCTGGCCACCGACGTCGGGCGGATCCCGTTCAAGCACGACGGATCCGTTTACGGCGTCTACGAGCTGCCGGTCACCTGGTAGATCAGACGCTGCGCAGCACCGACACGACCGCGCCCAGGATCACGGCGCGGTCGCCGTCGATGACGTCGTAGGCCGGGTTGCGGGGCTCGAGGTAGACGTGCCCGTCGCGACGGCGGTACACCTTGACGGTCGCCTCTTCGTCGATCATCGCCGCGACGATCTGCCCCGAGTGCGCCTCCGACTGCTGCTTCACCACGACGATGTCGCCGTCGCAGATGGCCGCGTCGATCATCGAATCCCCGCGCACGCGCAGGCCGAAGACGGTGCCGCGCCCGGTGAGGTCGCGCGGCAGCTTGAGGACGTCGTCGACGTGCTCGACGGCCGAGATCGGCGTCCCGGCGGCGATGTCGCCGACCACGGGCACCGGCACCGAGTCGCTGTCCTCGGGCGCGGCGGTGCCGTGCAGGAACGCGCGCACGTCCATCGGCCGCGAGACCCCGGCGCCGCGGCGCAGGTACCCCTTGTCTTCGAGGGCCGCCAGGTGCTTCGACACCGACGACGTCGACTGCAGGCCGACGGCCTCGCCGATCTCCCGGGTGCTGGGGGAGTAGCCGTGCCGGACCACCCAGTCCCGGATCGCCACCAGGATCTTCTGCTGCCGCTCCGGCAGGATCGAGGGGTCGAGGTGCTCGAACGTGTCGTCGTAGGTGGTCACGGGCGTGATCCTAGGGCCAGCGGCCCGCCGCGCGCCGCCCGGTCCCCGGCACGCGGTCCCGCTGACCGGAACACCGGGTGACAGTCGGTGGATTACCAACCCGGTGGAAGACTTTGCCAACCGTTGACCTTTGTCCCGAACCGACGTATGGTCTAGACCACAATTTTCCTTCGCTCGTAACCCTTCCGACGCGGCGGCCGGTATCGGCCGCGGCTCCGCCCTGCCCGGCGGCGGGAGGCGAGCCCGTCCCCGAAGGAGCTTGGTATGAACCGCAAACTGGTCGCGGCCGCGGTGGGCGCACTCCTGGCCCCGGTGCTGGTGGTGCTGAACCCCGCGGGCATCGCGAGCGCGCACGGCTACGTCAGCGCGCCGGCCAGCCGGCAGGCGCAGTGCGCCCAGCACACGGTGCAGTGCGGGCAGATCCAGTACGAACCCCAGAGCGTCGAGGGGCCGAAGGGCCTCAAGTCCTGCAACGGCGGCCTGTCCCAGTTCGCCGAGCTGAACGACAACAGCAAGGGCTGGCGCGCGGCCCCGGTCGGCCGCACGGTGACGTTCACCTGGACCTTCACCGCCCGCCACCGCACGTCGAACTACCAGTACTTCATCGGCAGCCAGAAGATCGCGGAGGTGAGCGGCAACAACCAGCAGCCCCCGGCGACGGTGGCGCACCAGGTGAACCTGGGTAGCCACACGGGCCGCCAGACGGTCCTGGCGGTGTGGAACATCGCGGACACGGCGAACGCGTTCTACGCCTGCATCGACCTCCAGGTAAGCTGAGCGGCCACGGCCCGGGAGCGCGCGGCTCCCGGGCCGTGTCGTCCACTGTGGAGAGTTCAGGTGTGGCCGTACGGGGTCAGGCCCCGTTCGGCGCCGGCGGCGGCAAGGCGTTGCGCGACCCAGTGCCGCGCCCATTCGGCCTCCCGGCAGCCCAGGTCGGCCAGCAGGTCGGCGACCGCTTCCGGGAACTCCTCGTTCCACATAGCCGGGCGTTTGCGCAGCCCGCTCGCCGACTTCCTTCAGCAAGCCGGCCAACCGCTCGCGGTAGCCGTGCGCCAGCACGGCTTCGGCCACCGCCCGCACCCTTCTGCGGCCCGTGGCCAGGTCGCGGGGATCACGGACTGGGGTCGTCGGATTCGCCGGTGGCCTGGAGAACCGCCGTGGCGCGCTCCCCCCGACCGTACTCGGCCAGGACGTCGGCCAAGCCACCCTGGTAGCCCGGGCCGGCCAGCTCGAAGGTCCAGTCCATCAAGGGATCCGCGTAGCTGTACAACAGGCGCTGGTAGGCGTTCTCGGTCAGGCGCACCAAACCCTCGGGATGGGCCGTGTGCGTCACGCAGGCTTCCCCAGCTCGGCGGCCGCCGCGGTCCACCGGCGAGCCGCGCGACCGTGCTGGTCGAGGTAGTCCCGCAGCTCGTAGCCGTCGGGCGGTCCCGTACCCGGCTGCTTCGGTCGCGCCATGAGCGCGGTCACGCCCAGCAACGCTTCGTCTGCCGCGCGGGTGAGGCCGCGGGAGAACCAGTCGTCCGGGGGATTCACCCGGTCGTGTTCGTCGTCGGGGTGTTGGAAGAGCTAGACGAGTATCGGCCCGCCGGCCATCGTCTGGATCACCCGGCCGCCGGACGCCGACGCTGCGGCCGCGAGGCGCGGGTCGGCCGCGCCGGTGGTGCGGACCCGGGCCACCTCCGCGCGGCTCAGCCGGCCGGCGACCCGCCCACCGTGATCGCGCGGTGGATCCCGAGGTCGAACGCGCTCCACCCGCCGATCGGCCGCGCCGCACCCGGCGACAGCGCGGAACGCAGGTGGACGTCGCGGCGGGACCGCCCCGGCCTGCAGGACCGGACCGGTGGTGCCGTGGACCCGGTTGCGGGTCGAAACGCGTTCGCCCAGAGTCCCGGCGCTCCCACCATGACCGCGCCGGGCGAAGGGTCAGCAGGACGGACCCCGGTGCACGACCGTGCCGTCGACGACGGTCAGCGCGATCGGCGCCTCCGCCAGCTCGTCCGGCGCCGCGCGCAGCGGGTCCAGCGTGAACGCCGTCAAGCCGGCGTGGCCGCCGACCCTGATTCCGCCCCGCTCGCCGGCCGCCGCGGCCGCGAGCGTCGTGTACCCCTCCAGCGCCATCAACGCCGTCAAGGCCTGGTCCGGCTGTACCGGGGGGATCTCCGGCGCACCCGCCGGGCGGCGGAGCCGGGCCGCGGCCAGGGTGCGGCGGGGGTCGAACGGGGCGATCGGCCAGTCCGAACCCAGCACGACCGGGACCCCCGCGTCACGCAGGTCGCGGCAGCGCCACGCGCGGTTCGCGCGTTCGCCGCCCAGGCGGGACGACCAGTTGTCCGTGTGGTCCGCGCGGGTGAAGTGGCTGTGCGCCGGCTGCATGCTCGCCACCACCCCCGCCCGGCGGAACCGGGCGATCAGGTCCGTCGGGAGCGTTTCGAGGTGCTCGATGCGGTGGGGTGCCGCCGCGGGCGCCGCGCCTTCGAGGGTTTCCAGTGCGTGGCGGACGGCGGCGTCGCCGATCGCGTGGGTGGCCGTCGGGATGCCGGCCGCGGCCAGGGTGTGCACGGCCTTCGTGAACTCGGCCGGGTCGGTCCAGAAGCTTTCGGTCGACTCGCCGTGGGCGTCGGGCTCCTCCAGCCACGCCGTTCCGTTGTCGATCGTGCCGTCGACGAAGAACTTCACGCCGGCGATCCGCCAACGGCGCCCGCCCGTGCCCTGGCCGGGGATCAGCTCCGCGGGGTCGGCGCCGGGTTCGCACCAGGGGGCGAACCGCAGGCGCAGCGGGAGGTCGCCGAGGTCCTCGGCGGCCGCGACCACCGCCGCGCTGTCGCCCAGCAGGTCCATCACGTGCCCGCCGGTGAGCCCGGTGGCGGCCATCTCCGCGAGCAGCGCGTGCAGCCGGGCCGCCCGGACGGCGACCGGCTCGCCGGGGACGTGCGCGGTGACCAGGTCCATCGCCGCGGACTCCAGCAGCAGGCCCGTCGGCCGCCCGGAGCCGTCGCAGACCACGCTCGAGCGCTGGGCGAACCGCCGCGGACCGGCGACGCCGGCGATCCGCAGCGCGGCCGGGGTCGCGAGCGCGGAATGCGCGTCGAACAGCCGCACGAACGCCGGGCGGCCGCCGACCGCCGCCTCGATCGGGGCGGCGGTGACCGGCCCGCCGCCGAAGACGTTGGGGTCCAGGCCCCACGCCTGGACCCACGCGTCCGGTGCCCGGTCCGCGGCCGCGGCGGCCAGCGCCCGCCGGACCTCGGCGAGGGACCGGGCGGCCGACAAGTCGACGTCGGCGGTCAGCTGCAGGCCCATCACCGGGTGCAGGTGCCCGTCGGTCAGCCCCGGGGTCACCGTGGCGTCGCCGAGGTCGACGACTTCGGTCCGGGAACCGCGCCAGTCGCGGACGTCCCGGCGCTCGCCGAGCGCGGTGACGACACCGCCGGTGATCGCGATCGCCTCGGCCGGCCGTCCGCCGCCGGCCAGGGTGTGCACCGTGCCGGCGCAGACGACGAGGTCCGGGTTCACGCGGGGATCCCTTCCGGGGCGGGCTGGGTTTCGCCGTCTCCTTCGCCGATGCGCGCGTAGATGGCGGGCCGCCGCCGTCGCAGCCGGACGGCGACCGCGCCGCCGGCGACCAGCGTCGCCGGGACGATGCTGACCAGCACCACGTTCACCGTGGCCGACGCGGCGGTGAGCAGGCCGACGCTGTCGACGAGGACGTAGGTGGCCACGGCGAGGAGCACGGAGGAGACGATCCCGGCGGCCACCGCGACCGGTGTGCTCGCGGCCCGGTTGCGCCGCAGGAAGTACCCCACGGTGGCGATCGCGGTCAACGTCTGCAAAACCAGGATGCCCACCACGCCCGGCGTGTTCACCCACAGCAGCAGCTTCGTGTACGGGTCGGCGCCGGTCACCGCGAACACGGTGATCACGACGGCCGCGAGCCCGGTCTGCACGATGCTCGCGCGGTAGGGCGAGCCGAACCGGGGGTGGACCTTCCCGAGCCACGCGGGCAGGAACCCGTCCTGGGCGAGGGCGTGCGTGTAGCGGGTGATCGCGTTGTGGAAGGCGAGCTGTGCGGCGTAGACGCTGCTGATCACGAGCAGGTGCATGACCGTGGCGGCCCAGGACCCGACGTAGGTGCCGATCGCGGTGAAGAACAGGCCGCCGATGTCCGCCGCGGCCGCGCCGGTGACCTGGCCGCTGCCGAACGCCTGGATGACCGCCCAGACGACGAAGCTGTAGAAGATCGCCATGAACCCGACCGCGACGTAGGTGGCGCGGGGGATCGTGCGCTCGGGGTTCCGGGCCTCGCGGCGGTACAGCACGGTGGATTCGAAGCCCATGAACGCGGCGAAGCTGAAGGCGAGCACGCCACCCATGCCGGGGCCGAACACGGCGCCGGGGGTGAACGACTTCGCGTCGATCCCGGCGGCGCCCCCGTGCGCCAGGACACCGATCGCCATCAGCAGCAGGATTCCCGATTCGAGGACGAGCAGCACGCCGAGCACCTTGGCGCCGACGTCGATCCCCAGCCAGGCCACCAGCAGCACCAGCGCGACGGCGGCGAGGGCGATGACCGGCCACGGGACGTCCAGCCCGAAGACGTCGGCCAGGGTGGCCTTGGCCTGGGCCGCGAACAGCCCGTAGACCCCGATCTGGAGGGTGTTGTACGACATGAGCGCGAGCAGCGCCGCCGTGATGCCCCACGCCTTGCCGAGGCCGCGGGCGATGTAGGCGTAGAAGGCCCCGGCGCTCCCGACGTGCCGGGTCATCCGGGTGAACGCCACGGCGAACACGGTCAGCACGAGCCCGGCGGCCAGGTACCCGGCCGGGGCACCGATCCCGCCGATCATGATCGCCAGCGGCGCGACGCCGGCCATCACGGTGAGCGGCGCCGCGGCGGCGACGACCATGAAGACGAGGCTGCCGGTGCCCAGGACACCGCGTCTGAGGGAATCGGGAGCTGATCCGGCCATGGGGGTGTCCTCTCGGGCCTGCGATGCTTAACCGAACGACATTCGCTTAAGCATGCGGCCGCGCGTCGAGGTCGTCAAGGATTTCGTTGACGGCTACGCTCGGTGGCGACCGATATAGTGGAGGATTCGTGGTGCAGCGACGAAAACGGTTGCTCGATACCGAGGCGATCCTCGACGCCGCCTTGGCGGGCATCGACGCCACCGGCCGGCTGACGATGGCCGGGCTGGCCGCGCGGCTCGGCGTGAGCGCGTCCTCGATCTACCACCACTTCAGCGGCCGCACGGCGATCGTCGAGGCGTTGCGCGAACGGATGGCCACCGCGATCGACCCGCCCCCGCTGGACGGCAGCGACTGGGGCGAGCAGGTCGGCCGCTGGATGCGCGGCTACCGGCGGGCGCTGGCCGCGCACCCGGCCCTGATCCCGCTGCTGAACGAGCAGACGATGACCGCGGGTTCGGTCCTGCTCGGCTACGAACGCATCGCGGTGTTGTTGCGCGGCAACGGGGTTCCGCTGCGCGAGGTGGTGCTGTGGATCAGCGTCCTCGACTGCTACGCCCTGGGCGCGGCCCTCGACCTGGCGGCCCCGGACGAGGTGTGGCGGCCGGAGCGCGACGACCTGCCCACCCTCGGCGACGCGATCACCGCCGCACCGCGGGGCCGCGAGCGCGCCGACGAGGCGTTCGACGTCGGCCTGGACGCCCTGCTGACGGGGTTGCGCGGCCGGCTCACCCCGCCGCTTGCAGCAGGTCCGCCAGCACGTCGGGCCGCTCCAGGGCGATGAAGTGCCCCGCTCCCGGCACCTGCGTGAACGCGGCGTCGGACAGCAGCTCCCGGTTCGCCCGCCGGTCCGCGGGCCGGGACCAGTCCCGCTCGCCGTAGACGAGGTGGACGGGCGCCTTGACCTCGGGGTAGCGCGACCGGGCGGCGATCAGGCCGGGCAGGTTCCGGTAGACGCCGCGGGCCACGGCCGGGTAGCCGGGGCGCGCGCCGGACCGGAGGAGTTCGTCCAGGTAGTCCTCGCGCAGGGCGCTCTTGTCGCCCAGGCCGCCCCGCAGGATCCGGCGCAGGGCGGCTTCGGGCTCCACCCGGGCGAACAGCGGTCCGACGCCCGGGGCGAGCACGCCGCCGACCACGACCCGGGCGAGGAGGCCGGACCGGGCGATGCCGCCGCGGAAGTCGTAGGTGTTCACCGCGACGACCCGCCGGACGCGGTCCGGCAGGTCGGCCGCGGTGGTCAAGGCGAGCACCGCACCCATGGATTCGCCCAGCAGCGTGACGTCGTGCAGGTCGAGGTCCGTGAGGAGGCGTTCGACGCCCGCGCGCAGCGCCGGCTCTTCGTGCGACGCCCCGGGCACGATTTCCGAGTACCCCATCCCCGGCAGGTCGAGGGCGTACACGGTGTACCGGTCCGCGACCGCCGGGATGAGGTGGCGGAAGTGTTCGGCCTGCGTCCGCACGGTGTGCAGCAGGACCAGGGGAGCGCCGGTGCCGGCCTGGAGGTAGCGCAACGTCCCCTCGTGATGGCCCTCCCGCGGGGGGAGGGTGTGACTGGTGGTCCCCGGCACGTGCAGTGGCATTGCGCTGGCTCCTGGGCTCGGCACTCGTGAAACCGATCGGTTTTGCCGAGCGTAAACCGATCGGTTTCCCGCGGCAAGGTGTGGTGCTACCGTGAGCGGCGAGCCCGGAAACCGATCGGTTTACGCCGGGCCGAGCCGACGCACGAGGAGGCCGGATGACCGCCGCGCAAGCCGAAGGGGAGCCGAAACTCCCGCTCAAACTGGCGGCGCACCCGTCCGTGCAGGCGGTGCTCGCCCGCGACCGCGCCGCCGCGAAGCCGTCGAAGGTGCTCGACGCCGCGTGGCTGCGTGAGCTGTGCCTGGCCGCCGGGGCGGACGACGCCGCCGCGGTGAGCCTCGACCACCCCGACCTGGCGGGCGAGCGCGAGTACGTGCTGGGTGCGCTGCCCGGCACGCGCACCCTGGTCGCGATGGCGTTCCGGATGAACCGCGACAACTGCCGCTCACCGGCCCGCAGCGTGGCGAACCAGGAGTTCCACCGGACCGACGAGCAGGCCAACCACGCCGCCCGCACGGTGACCCGGGCGCTGCAGGACGCCGGCCACCACGCGATCAACCCGTCGGCCGGCTTCCCGCAGGAGATGGACCGCTTCGGCACGGACCGGATCTGGGTCGTCGCGCACAAGACGGTCGCGGTGGCCGCCGGCCTCGGGGTGATGGGCCTGCACCGCAACGTGATCCACCCGCGGTTCGGCAGCTTCGTGCTGCTGGCCACCGTCCTGGTCGACGCGGAGGTGAGCGAGTACGGGCAGGAACTGGACTACAACCCGTGCATCGACTGCAAGTTGTGCGTCACGGCGTGCCCGGTCGGCGCCATCGCCAAGGACGGGCAGTTCGACGGGCTGGCCTGCACCACGCACAACTACCGCGAGTTCATGAGCGGCTTCACCGACTGGGCGCAGACGGTGGCCGACAGCGCGGACGCCGCCGACTACCGGGCCCGCGTCACCGATGCCGAAAGCGCTTCGCTGTGGCAGAGCATGGCTTCGCCGCCGGGGTACAAGTCGGGTTACTGCCTGGCCGTCTGCCCCGCCGGCGAGGACGTGCTGGGCCCGTACCTGGCGGACCGCAAGGGTTTCCTGGACACCGTGCTGCGGCCGCTGCAGGACAAGCGGGAGACGCTGTACGTCCTGCCGGACTCTCGGGCGGGGGAGTACGCGCGGCGCCGCTTCCCGCACAAGCCGGTCAAGGAGGTCACCGGCGGCTGGCCGCCGCCGTCCTGACGGTTCCACCCAGGCCGGCGGCGTCGAGCAGGGTGGTCACGGTGGGGGTGAGGAGCCCTTTCAGGGTGTCGACGCCGATCCCCGCCCGCGCGCTGGCGCCGTCGAAGACCAGGATGAGCTGCCGGGCGAGCAGCTCCGGATCGGCCGCTCCGCCCTGGACGGCTTCGGCGCGGAAGAAACCCAGCAGGTTCCGCTTGATCCGCCGCGCCACCCGGCTCGCGGGATGGCGCGGGTCCTTGAGTTCGATCTGCACGGCGAGGTAGCGGCAGCCGCGGAAACCGGGGGCGTGCGCCTGGGTTTCGACCTGCGCGAAGACGTGCATGATCCGGTCCCGCGGCGGCCGCCCGTCGTCGGCCGGGGGGAGGAGACCGGTCACGAACGCGCCGGCGCCCTCCTTGAGGCTCGCCGCGAGGAGTTCGTCCTTGCTTTCGAACAGCTGGTACAGCGACCGCTTCGAAACCCCGGCGGCCTTGCACAGCGCTTCGACGCCGACGTTGACGCCGTCGCGGTAGGTGAGCGTGGCGGCCGCGTCCAGCAGGCGCTCGCGGGTCGGCTTCGCCTCGGTCGTCATCCTGCGAGGGTAACCGGGCCGGAGGCGGAAGGAAAACCGATCGGTTTATGACCTGCTCCGTGCGGGTGGACCTCGGTGACCGCCTCGCGCCGGCGGGGCGGGAAGCGACACACTGCTTCCCGTGACGGAGGGACCGGGCGTTCGCAACGACGTCGGCGGCGCGGTGACGGGCCCGGTGGTGCAGGCCGGGTCGATCCGGCACGTGTCGCTGACCGGATCGCCGGAGCCGTGGCCGGGCCTGCCGGAGGTGCCGCGGCAGCTGCCGCCCTCGATCAGGGATTTCACCGGCCGCGCCGACCACGTCGCCGCGTTGGACGCGCTCCTGCCGGCCGCGGACGAGGGCGCGTCGGGAGCGGTCGTGATCACGGCGGTGGACGGCACCGCGGGCATCGGGAAGACCACCTTGGCGGTGTGGTGGGCGCACCGGGTGCAGAGCCGGTTCCCGGACGGCACGTTGCACGTGAACCTGCGTGGCTACGGAACGGGCGACCCGGCCACACCCGGTGAGGTACTGGAGGGCTTCCTCCGGGCGCTGGGGCTGCGGGCCGAGCAGATCCCGGTGGGGACGGAGGCGCAGGCGGGCCTGTTCCGGTCGCTGGCGGCGGGCCGGCGGATGCTGATCGTGCTGGACAACGCCAACCACGCCGACCAGGTTCGTCCGCTGCTGCCGGGAACACCGGGCTGCGTCGTGGTGGTGACCAGCCGCGAAAGCCTGACCGGGCTGGTGGTGACCGAGGCGGCCACCCGCCTGACCCTGGACCTGCTGCCGCAGGACGACGCCGTGAAGCTGGTCGCCGGCATCCTCGGTCCCGCGCGGGCCGCCGCCGAACCGGACGCGGTCCGGGACCTGGTGCGGTACTGCGGCCGGTTGCCGCTGGCGTTGCGGATCGCCGCCAGCCAGGTCGCGCCCCCGCACGTCACCGTGGGCGACGTGGTCGCCGAACTCTCCGACGAACGGGTCCGCCTGGACGCGCTGAGCCAGGACGGGGACGACCGGGCGGCCGTGCGTGCCGTGTTCGACTGGTCGTACCAGCGGTTGCCGGCCGGGCACGCCCGGGTTTTCCGCCGCCTCGGGCTGCACCCCGGCGAGGACTTCTGCGTGGAAGCCGCCGCCGCGGTGGCCGGGCTCGAGCTGCCGGAGGCGAAGCGGGTGCTCGCGGCGCTGGCCCGGGCGCACGTGATCGAGCCCGCGGCCGGCCGGCAGCGCTACCGGTTCCACGACCTGCTGCGCGCCCACGCCGTCGACCGGACCGGGCGCGACGATTCCCCGGCCGAGGTGGACCGGGCTCGCCGTGCCTTGCTGATGTGGTACGCCCACCACGCCAAGACGGCGCTGGGGATCCTGTTCCCGGCACACCGCGACTGGGATCCCGCGGTGCGGCTGGCCACCCGGACCCGGCCGGAGGTCCGGCTTTCGGGGCGGGAGGAGACGTGGGCGTGGACCGTGCTCGAGGTGGACAACCTGGTGGCCGCGACCCGGGAGGCCGATCTCCACGAGGAGACCGACCTGACCCTGCTCCTCGTGGAAACGACCGCGATGATCCTGCACCGGCGGGGACGCTGGGACGACCTGTTCGACCTGCGCGCACGGGCGCTGGCGGCCGCTCGCCGCGTCGGCGACTCTCGCGAGGAGCTGCAGGCGCTGATCAGCCTGGGGGAGACCTTCCAGGTGCTCGGCCGGTGGCAGGAGGCCGAGGACGTGCTCCGCACCGCCTTGGAGACGGCTCGCGAGCTGGGAAAACCGTGGTGCGAAGCGACGGCGCTCCTGCAACTCGGTGATGGGTGCTGGGTGCGGGGGCACCTCGCCGAGGCGCGGAACCACCTGCTGGCGGCGTTGCCGCTGGCTCCCGGTGCTCAGCACGGACGCATAGAAGCCCAGATCGAGTCGGTCCTGGCGGTCATCGCGTTCCGGTCGGGCGAGTCCGGCGAGGCCCTCGACCACGCCTACCGGGGCTTCGTGCTCAGCGAACAGGCCGGTGACTGCGAAGGACAGGTCGGCAACCTGCGCTGCATGGCGACGATCCACCACAGCTCGGGCAACCACCACCGCGCGATCGAGCTGTGTGAGCAAGCGCTTCGCATCGTTTCACCCGAGTTCTTCCCCACCTTCTTCGCCCACACCCTGGACACGCTCGGCGACGTTCTGCGCGACACCGGCGACACGGCACGAGCTCTCGAGTGCTGGCGCGAAGCACTGCGCATCTACGACGACTGCCGTTCCCCGGAGAGCACCCGGATCCGTGCGCAGATCCGCGCTCTCGAAGCCAGGCCCGAGCTAGCTCCGCGAGAAGCTGCCGAGCCACCCGGGCGCCGGGAGGAAAGGGCGCGGGGTGATGCGGTGGTGCCCCGGGACTTGGCTTCGGGGAAAGGTCGGCTCCGGGGGCACCACCGCCCGCGGGACGGCTGACACGGTGTCCTGCGGTGGACTCACCGTACGAACCGCCGGCCGGCCTGACCAGGGCCTCGATGCGGTGTCGAAGGTTTGTCGCCCGGTCGGTCACCGGGCGTACCGAGAGTGGGTCTCCGTCATGGTTTCCTCGGGTGCCGGTTCGTCCGGTGGCCGGTCGGCGTGGCGGTGGACGATCCTCCATTCGCCGTCTTCGCGGCGGTACACGTGCGTGGCGCGCAGGGTGTAGGTCGTCTCCCGGCCGTTGACCGACACCGTGTTGTGCTCGAAGCCGATGGTGTAGGCGAGGTCGCCGCTCGCGCCGGCGGCGATGACTTCGAAGCGGTAGTCCCGGGTGTCGCCGAACTGGGCGGCGACGCGGCGGAACGCGGCGCTGACGTCCGCCCAGCCGGTGCGGACCGGCAGCCAGGCGCCGAAGAGGCTCACCGGGTCCTCCTTCGACCACAGTGCCGTGCGCGGCTCCGCGTCGCCGTCGTGGATGGCCTGCTCGGCGGCGGTCTGCCTCGGCAGCATGTCGGCCAGGAACGCGTCGGTGGGTGCTGGCATGATGACTCCAATACAGTCATGCTGTTTTCAATACAGTGAGGATGTATCGGATGAGTGGGCCCGTCAAGCGCCAGTACGACTCGAGCCGGCGCCGCGAGCAGGCGGCGGAGAACCGGCGGCGGATCCTGCGCGCGGCGCACGCCCTGTTCGTCACGCGCGGTTACGGCCGGACGACCATCGCGGACGTCGCCGCCGAGGCCGGGGTCGCGTCCGAGACCGTCTACGCCGCGTTCAAGAACAAGCCCGCGCTGCTGCACCGCGCCTGGGACGTCGCCGTGGGCGGGGACGACCGGGACGTCCCGCTGCTGGAACGCCCGGAGCTGCGGGCCCTGTTCGCCGAGTCCGACCTGCGGGCCCGGCTCGCCGGGTTCGCCGTCTTCGACACCGCGGTCATGCGGCGGACGGCGGGCCTGCACCTCGCCGTGCGCGGCGCGGCCGCGAGCGACCCCGCGGCGGCGGCGATGCTCGCCGAGATCGACCGGCAGCGGCTGGAAGGCATGGGGGAGCACGCCCGCGCGGCCGCGGCCACCGGGCAGCTGGCGGTTCCGGAGGAGGAGTGCCGGGACGTGCTGTGGTCGACGACGGACGGCACGCTGTGGTACCGGCTCGTCGAGCAGCGCGCGTGGTCCGACGAGCGGTACGCGGCCTGGCTCGGCCGGTTGTGGGTGACGTCGCTGGTGGGTTGACCGGCCCGCGGTTCGCCCCTAGCCTGAAGTTGAAACTTCAACCTATCTGCGCGCCGCCGCGACCGTGGAGCACTGATGTCGATCTTCCGCCTGAACCACGCCGTGCTGTACGTCCGGAACCTCGCCGAGAGCGTGGCCTTCTACCGGGACGTCCTGGGGTTCGGCTACATCCCGGACGGCGACCTCCACCGCGGGGCGGCCTTCCTGCGGGCGCCCGGTTCGGCCAACGACCACGACCTCGGCCTGTTCGAGGTCGGCCCGGACGCCGCGGAGTCCGGCGCCGGGCGGACGTCGGTCGGGCTCTACCACCTCGCGTGGGAGGTCGACACGCTCGGCGACCTCGAGGGGCTCGCCGCCCGGCTCGCCGAAGCGGGCGCGCTGGTCGGCTCGTCCGACCACGGCACCACGAAGTCGTTGTACGCCAAGGATCCCAACGGGATCGAGTTCGAGGTCGTCTGGATCATCCCCCGCGAGCTGCTGACCGACGAGGACCGGGCGAAGAGCGTGTCGATCGGCCGGCTGGACCTCGCGGCGGAGCTGGCGAAGTACGGTCCCGACGCGCGCAGCGGCGTCGGGATCTCGCGTACCTGACCAGCCTGGCCAGCCTGGCTAGCCGGCGGTGACCCGGGCCCGGGCCGGCTCCGCGGAGGACCGCTGCAGGACCGGGAGGTTGCCGAGCGCGAAGCGGCCGGGGCCGACGAAGGCGACCAGGAGCAGGCCCCAGCAGAACAGGGTGGCCGCTTCGCCGCCGTTCTGGATCGGGAAGAGCCCCTGCGGCAGGTGCACGGTGAAGTAGGCGAAGGCCATCGAGCCGGAGCCGAGCACGGCGGCGGCCCGGGTGGCGAGGCCGACGCAGATCAGCACGCCGCAGACCAGCTGGATCAGCGCGGCCCACCCGCCCGGCCAGGCGGTGACGGCGGTGGTGCTCTTCGCGCCGAAGAGGCCGAAGATCGTCTTGAGGCCGTGGCAGGTGAAGAGGAAGCCGATGACGATGCGGTAGAGCCCGATGACGTGTTCGCGGGCCGGTTCAAGGCGGTGCATGGTGCCTCCGTTGGCGAGAGCGGGCGGCATCGAACCGGCCGGTGGCGCGACCGGCCGCTGCGAATTCGGTGCTCCAGATATACCGCTCGTGGGGAGTTGTCACAAGACCCCGAAGTCGGGTAAGGCGCTTTCGAAAATTGCGAGCCGCGGCGGACGATCACACAGTGACGTTGCGGTGCAAGGAAAAGCCGCCGTACGGGTGATCTTCAGCTGATGGTCCAGACCAGTCGGGAAAGCGGTCCGCTCTTTCGGAAAATTTTCGAGTCTTTCGATGTCGCAACTTAACGGATGACTTAACAAAATCGTGGATCCGATTGCCGTATTCGCTGCGTCCGAATGATGTGTTGTTTCCCTCGGCGAGCCGCTCCGGCGGCCCGCGCCCGGCGGTGCCCGGGGCGACGTTCGACATGATCGGCGACTTCGTCGGCCGGTTTGAGGCAGGACCCCCTAAGGTGGTTCCATGGTGGACGAAGAAGTCGTCTCGGAGCGCATCCGGCAGATCGCCGCCACCCTCGCGGACCGCGCAGGCGATCTCACCGGGGAACTGGTCCAGCTGTACGCCGCCGACCTGCCGCAGCTGGTCAACGACGACGAGCGCATGGTGAGCCTGCTGTCGGCGAGCGTCTACCAGAACATCGAGACCGCGCTGCAGATCTTCCGGCACGGCATCGACCCGGCGACCGTCGAGCCGCCCGCCGCGGCGGTGGAGTACGCGCGCCGGCTGGCCCAGCGCGGTACGCCGGTGTTCGACCTGATCCGCGCCTACGACCTCGGGCAGGCCGCGATGCTCGACTTCGGGTTCCAGGAGTGCATCCGGGCGGTCGACGACGCGGCCCTGCTCGGGGCCATGATGCGCCGGCTGCTGCGGGTCGCCTACGAGTTCATCACCCGGGTGGTCCGCCAGCTCGTCGGCGTCTACCAGGACGAACGCGACCGCTGGCTGCTCAACCGCAGTGCCGCGCGGGCGGCGAAGGTGGCCGACCTGCTCGACGGCAGCGGCGGCCCGCCCGACGTCGACGCGGCCGAGGCGGTGATCGGCTACCGCCTGCGCGGGCGGCACGTGGGGATGATCGTCTGGCACGCCTCCGAGGCCTTCGTCGACGACGCGCTCTCGCTGCTCGAGGCGGTCGCGGGGTCGGTGTTCGAGCGCGTCCGCGGCCAGGGGCGGCCGCTGTTCGTGCCGCGCGACGAGGCCAGCGCCTGGGTGTGGCTGCCGCTCGCGCCGGGCGCGACGGTCGGCCGCGAGCACCTCGACGCGGCGCTCGCGGAGAGCGCGCCCGGGGTGCGGGTGACCGTCGGCGAGCCCGGGACCGGTGTCGGCGGCTTCCGCGACACCCACCAGCAGGCCCGCCGGGCGCACGCGCTGGCCCTGGCCGCCGGGGAGCACTGCGACCGCGTGCTGACCTTCCGGGAGGTCGGCACGGTGGCCCTGCTGTCCAGCGACCTCAACGCGGCCCGGCTGTGGGTGGCCAGCACGCTGGGCCCGCTGGCCGCCGACGACGAGAACTGCGGGCGGCTGCGCGAGACGCTGCGGGTCTTCCTGGCCTCCGGCGGCAGCTACACCGCGGCGGCGGCCGAGCTGACGATGCACAAGAACTCCGTGCAGTACCGCGTCCGCAAGGCGGAGGACCTGCTGCCGCGCGGGCTCGGCGAGGGCCGCCTCGACGTCGAGCTGGCGCTCACCCTGTGCCGCCGCCTGGGCGGAGCGGTGCTCTCCCCGGTGTGACTTTGGTGTCCCGGACCACCGGGGCCCAAGATCGTTGGGTCCCGGACACGAAGTCGGCGCGCCGATCTTCGCCTACCTTGCTCGTATGGGTGAGAACGGTGGAATGCTCGCACTGGTGCGGCTACGCCGAGGTGTCGTCGGCGAGAGCAGACGCGTCTGCCACCTGATCCCCGTCCCGGCCGGCCCGGTGCCCGACCACCTGACGGCTCTCTGCGGCGAACCGATCTTCCCCGCCGACGCCGAGGTGCTGGACGGGCTGCGCGGCATGCCGTGTCACCCGTGCCTCCTGCGGAGCGCGGCGCCGGGAGAGGGCCTGCTCGCCGACGCCGGCTGATCCGTGTGTCCCGAGTGGACGGGTGTCGCCGCGCCCGCGGCTGAATCGATTTCGTGGAACGGCCACCGTTTCGGCCGCGGAAACAAAGCGGCGGAAACGGTGGTCGGTGAATATCCGACCGGGACGATCGCCATTCCGCGCGGTGACGATCGGTAGCGGACCGAGTGTCCACAGTGGCGAGTGATCGGGCCGCGGGTGTGGATGACGTGGGAAACTGCTGCGACTGGTCCAGGTTCGATAGGTCATTCGGCTGAACTCTGCGGAATACGTATCCCCAGACGCTGTCTTGCCCCTTAGCCTTGCGTGATTCTTCGTCATATCGCACTGGGGAGTGAGATGAAGTCCACGTCACCGCCTTGGTTTCCGCGCGCCCATTCGCCGTCGGGAGCCGACTCCGGGCGATGACGCAACCCGGTTGTCTCAGACGTTTCGCGGAAGCCGTCCGGCGCTCGCCCGACCGGATCGCGGTGCTCGAGCACGGTTCGGCGGTGAGCTACGGCCGGCTGGCCGCACTGGCCGGCGGGCACGCCGCCCGGCTGCTCGACGCCGGGGTGCGGCCGGGCGAGTTCGTCGGCCTGGTCACCGGGCACGGCACGCCCGCCATCGCCGCCATCCTCGGCACCCTGGCCGCGGGGTGCGCCTACGTCCCGCTGGACCCGACGTTCCCGCGGGACCGGCTCGCGCACCAGGTCGCGGCGGCCCGGGTGTCGGCCGTGCTCGCCGACCCCGACCACGCCGAGCTGGCGGAAGCGTTGTGCCGCACCGAGTCCGCGCGGGTCGTGCGGTCCGGAAAGGACACCGCGCCGCTGCCGGTGCCCGACCCGGATCCCGGCGCGCCCGCCTACGTGCTGTTCACCTCCGGCTCCACCGGCCCGCCCAAGGCCGTCGCGCAGACCCACCGCAACCTGCTGCACGTGGTGGACAACCAGATCACGACGCTCGGCATCACCGCCGCGGACCGGGTCAGCCTGCTGGCCTCCTTCGGCTTCGACGCGGCGATCCCCGACCTCTACCCGGCGCTGCTGACCGGCGCCGCCGTGGTGCCGGTCGACGTCCGCGCCCACGGCGTGGCCCACGCGGCCCGCGAGCTCGCGCGGCACGAGGTGACGGTCTACCACTCGACGCCGACGGTCTACCGCCACCTGCTCGACGCCCTCGACGGCGACCTGCCCTCGGTGCGGACCGTCCTGCTGGGCGGCGAGCAGGCGACCTACGCCGACGTCCGGCGCGGCCGGTTCGCGCCGGGCTGCGAGTACGTCAACGGCTACGGCGCCACCGAGGTGACCTTCGCCGCGCAGTACCGGCTGACCGCCGCGGACGTCGGCCCGGACGACACCGGCCCGCTGCCCATCGGGACCGCGTTGCCGGGCTACACGCTCACCGTGCTCGACGGCGGAGAGCTCGAAGTCAGCGGCGACTACCTGGTCGACGGCTACTTCGACCGGCTGAGCCCGGCGTTCGGCACCACCGCCGCCGGCGTCCGCAGCTACCGCACCGGCGACCTCGGCCGGGTCCGGCCGGACGGGACCGTCGTCTGCCTCGGCCGGCTGGACCGGCAGGTCAAGGTGCGCGGGTTCCGGGTCGAGCTGACCGAGATCGAGGCCCGGCTCGGCGAACGGCCCGGGGTGGCCGAAGCGCGCGCCATCGTCCGCGACGGGGAACTGCTCGCCTACGTCGTCCCGGTCGCGGGGTCGCGGCCGGACGGGACGGTGCTGCGGGCCGCCCTGGCGGAGGTGCTGCCCGGGCACGCGGTGCCCACCGCGGTGACCACGGTCGCGGCGTTCCCCCTCACCGTCAGCGGCAAGCTCGACGAGGAAGCGCTTCCGGACCCGCGCCCGCCCGCGCCCGTCGCCACCGGGCCGATGACCCCGGCCCAGCGGCGGGTGCACGCGATCTGGTGCGCGGTGCTCGGGCACGAGCGGATCGCCACCACGGACGCGTTCTTCGACGTCGGCGGCCATTCCCTGCTGCTGGGCCGGGTCCAGCAGCGGCTGGCCGCGGAGTTCGGGGCCGACGTCCCGCTGCTGGACCTGCTGGAGCACCCGACGGTCGCGGCGCAGGCCGCGTACCTGGAACGGTCCACTTCGGACGACCGGCCGGCCGGCGGCGGACCGTCCACGGAGGACGAACCCGGCAGCGACCTGATCGCCGTCGTCGGGCTCGCCTGCCGGTTCCCCGGCGCCCCGGACGCCGACACGTTCTGGTGGAACCTGTGCGCGGGCGCCGACGCGGTCCACGACTACACCGACGACGAGCTGGCCGCGCTCGGCATCGGCCCGGGCCTGCGGGCGGACCCCGCGCACGTCCGCGCCGGGGGCCGGCTCGACGGCGTCGAGGACTTCGACGCCGGGTTCTTCGGGTTCACCGCCGAGGAAGCCGCGCGGACCGATCCGCAGCACCGGCTCTTCCTGGAGACGGCGTGGCGGGCCCTGGAGGACGCGGGCCGCGACGCGGCGCGGGAGTCCGGCCCGGTCGGCGTGTTCACGTCCACCGGCGTGAACCGGTACTTCCTGTTCCACCTGTTCGGGAACCCGGCCGTGACCGGCGGCGTCGACCCGGACGACTGGGAGGGCCGGCTGCTCGGGCGCCAGCTCACCGACCACCTGCCCGGTCAGCTCGCCTACCGGTTCGGCCTGACCGGGCCCGCGGTGGCCGTCCAGAGCGCCTGCTCCAGCTCGCTGGCCGCGGTCGGGCTGGCCGCGCAGAGCCTCGCCGAGTACCGCTGCGACCTCGCGATCGCCGGGGGTGTGAGCGTGACGTGGCCGCGGTACCGGGCCGGCGGCATGGCGTCCCCGGACGGCCGCTGCCGGTCGTTCGACGCGGCGGCCGACGGCGCCGGGTTCGGCTCGGGCGCCGGGGTCGTGGTGCTGCGGCGGCTGTCCGACGCGCTCGCCGACCGCGACCACATCCACGCCGTGCTGCCCGGCTGGGCGATGACGAACGACGGCGGCGACCGCGCCGGGTACGCCGTGCCGAGCCCGGCGGGCCAGGCGGCCGCGATCGCCGAGGCCCTCGCGGTGGCCGAGGTCGACCCGGCCGAGGTCCGGCTGATCGAGGCGCACGGCAGCGGCACGCCGCTCGGGGACGCCATCGAGGTGGCCGCGGTCAACCGGGTGTACCGGGACGTCCCGCCGGGCACCTGCGCGCTCGGCTCGGTCAAGACGAACATCGGCCACCTCGACGCGGCCGCCGGGGTGGCCGGGCTGATCAAGGCCGTGCTTTCGGTGCGCCACGGCGTGATCCCGCCGAACCTGCACTTCACCGCGCCCCACCCGGAGGTCGACCTGGCCGGCGGGCCGTGCCACGTGCCCGTCAAGGCGGCGGACTGGCCCGAGGCGCCCCGGCGGGTGGCCGGGGTGAGCGCGTTCGGCATGGGCGGGACCAACGTGCACGTGATCGTCGAGGAGGCCCCGGCACCGGGACCGCGGGTGACGGCCGACGGCCCGCACGTCCTGCCGGTGTCGGCGCGGGACCGCAACGCCCTGCGCGAGACGCTGACCGGGGTGCGGGACCGGCTCGCGGCCGACCCGCCGGACCTGGCCGACGTCGCCTACACCCTCGCCGTCGGCCGCCGGGAGTTCCCGGTCCGCGCGGCCGTGGTCGCCTCGACGGTGGCCGAGGCCGTCGAAGCCCTGGACACCCTGCTCGCCGGCGGGACGGACCTGGCCGGCCCGCCCGGCGCGGCCCGGGAACTGGCCGCCCGCTGGATCGGCGGCGACGGCGTCGACTGGGCCGCCCGCCACGACGGCGCCCGGCCCGGCCGGGTACCGCTGCCCGGCCACCCGTTCCGGCGCACCCGCTGCTGGATCGACCCGCCGGTTCCGGGACACCACCCGTGAGCCGCACGCACGACCACACGGCCGCCACCGCGGCCGTGCCGAACTGGGGAGTCCACCGTGACCGACACGTTGCCCGGCACGGGCATCGACGGCCCGCCACTGTCCTATCCGGACACCACGATCGCCGCGCTGATCCTCGCGCAGGCGCGGCGGACGCCGGACGCGCCCGCCGTGCGGCAGGGCGGAACCGAGCTCACCTACGCTGAGCTCGTCGCCGCGGCCTGGGGCGTCGCCGCCGCCCTGCGCGAGCGCGGCGCCGGGCCGGAAACCCGCGTCGGCGTGTGTGCCCACAGGAGCACCGCCCTCGTGAGCACGGTGCTCGGCGTCCTGCTCTCCGGCGCCTGCTACGTCCCGCTCGAACCCGGCGGCCCGCGGGCCCGGCTGGCCACGATCGCCGCCGACGCGGGCGCGACCCTGGTCGTGGGCGACGCGGCCGTCGCGGAATTCGGGACTGCGCAAGGGATCGACGTGCCGCCGCCCGGTGCTCCGGGCACCTGTCCCGCGACACCGGAGAACACCGCGCACGTGCTCTACACGTCCGGGTCGACCGGGCGGCCGAAGGGCGTGCTGACCCGCCACCGCAACATCGTCGCGTTCGTCGGCGGGTTCGCCGCCCGCCTCGGCGTCGGCCCCGGCACCCGGACGCTCGGCATCTCCTCGCTCGGCTTCGACGCGTTCACCATGGACGTCTTCGTCCCGCTGGCCGTCGGCGGCTCGGTGCAGCTGGCCGGCTCGGCCGACCGCGCCGACCCCGAACGGCTGCGCCGGTTCGCCGTCGAGCACGAAGTCGACTTCGGCTTCATCACGCCGACGCTGCTGTCCCTGCTCGACCCCGCGGACGTGCCCGGCTGGCGGACCGTGGCCTGCGGCGGCGAGCCGGTGCCCGCCGAGCTGGCCGCCCGCTGGCTGCCCGGCCGCCGGTTCTTCCACGTCTACGGCCCGACCGAGACGACCGTCGTCGTGGTCGCCGACGAGGTGACCGGCCTCCCGGCCGACCCGCTGCCGCTGGGCACGCCGTTGCCGAACCACCGCGCCCGCGTCGTCGACGACGAGCTGCGGCCCGTCCTGCCCGGGGAGGTCGGCGAGCTGGTCATCGGCGGCCCGGGGGTGGCCGCGGGCTACCTGGACAGCCCGGAGCTGACCGCGCGCAAGTTCGTCGCCGACCCGTTCGCCGCGGGGGAGCGGCTCTACCGCACCGGCGACCTGGCCCGGCTGCGCCCCGACGGCCGGCTCGAGTTCGCCGGCCGCGCCGACCGCCAGGTCAAGGTCCGCGGCCAGCGGATCGAGCTCGGCGAGGTCGAAGCCGCGCTCGGCGCCCACCCGGACGTCGGCGCCGTCGCGGTCGAGGCGGTGCCCGGGCCCGGCGGCACCCGGCTGGTCGCGTTCCTGACCCCGGCGTCGGCGCCGTCCGACGCGGACATCCACGCCCACGCGGGGGACCGGCTCACCCGGGCGATGCGCCCGGCCGCGATCCGGCGGCTGGCCGTCCTGCCCGTCAACCCGGTCACCGGCAAGATCGACCGGCCCGCCCTGCGCGCCCTCGCCGAGACGACTTCCGGGGACGTCGAAGCGCCCGCCTCGCCGGTGGAAGCCGTGTGGCGCCGGGTGCTCGGCCCGGGGGCCGGACCCGACTTCCTGCTGGCCGGCGGCGATTCGATCGCCGCGATGCGGCTGGTCGCGGCCCTGCGCCGGGACCTGGCCGCGGACGTGTCCGTCGAGGACGTCTTCGCCGGGCGGACCCTGGACGGGCTCACCCGGCGGGTCGCCGCGGCCGCCCCGCTCACCGGGGCCGGGCTGACCACCGGGCACGCGCCCGCGTTGTCCCCGCCGCAGCGGCGGCTCTGGTTCCTCGACCAGCTCGCCCCGGACGCGGCGCCGTACAACATCGCGATGGCGTTCCGGCTGACCGGACCCCTCGACGTGGCCGCGCTCGAGACGGCCCTGCGGGCGGTGGCCGAGCGGCACGACGTCCTGCGGTGGCGCATCCGCCCGGTCGACGGGATCCCGCGGGCCGAGTGCCTGCCCCCGGACGACGTGCCGCTGCCGGTGATCCCGGTGGCCGCGGACGCCGTGCGCGCCCGGCTGGCCGCCGACGCGGCGACGCCGGTGCGGCTCGACCGCGAACCGCCGTGGCGCGTACGGCTCTACCGGGTGGAACCCGACGAGCACGTCCTCGGGTTCACGCTGCACCACGCGGTGTTCGACGGCTGGTCGCAGGAACTCCTCTGCCGGGATCTCGGTGCGGCCTACCGCGGCGAGCCGCTGCCGCCGCCCGAGGCGTCCTATGCGGACTACGCGGTCTGGCGTGCGGATCGGGACGGCCGCCGGGAAGCCGTCGATGTGGCCTGGTGGAAGGACCACCTCGCCGGGGCACCGTCCACTCTGGACCTGCCGCGGGACCGGCCGCGGCCGGCCGTGCAGACCTACCGCGGCGCGAGCCACCACCAGGCGTTCCCCGCCGGTGTCGCCGAGGCTGTCGGCGAACTGGCCACGCGCACCGGGACCACCCGCGCCGGCGTGGTGCTGGCGGCGTTCGGGGAACTGCTGCGCCGGCTCACCGGCGGGACCGACCACCTGGTCGCCACCGTCGTCGCCGACCGGCAGCTGCCCGAAACCCAGGACGTCGCCGGGTTCTTCGTGGACATCGTCCCGGTCCGGCTGCGCGCCGGGGACGCGGACTTCACCGCGCAGGTGCGGGGCAGCGGGGACGAGCTCCTGGCCGCCACCGCGCACCCGGCAGCACCGATCGACCGCCTGGTCGACGCGCTCGGCGTCCGGCGTGACCCGTCGCGGGCGCCGCTCGTGCAGGTGATGGTCAACGTCCTGAACTTCACCGAACCCCGGCTGGACCTGCCCGGGGTGCCGGGGGCGTGGCTGCCGGTCGAGAAGCCCGGCTCGCCGTTCGACCTGACCGTCTACGTCCTCGGGCACGGCGTCGAGCTGCTCTCCAACCCGGACCTCTTCGACGCGGCCCGGATGGCCGCGCTGGCCGAGGACTTCACGGCGCTGCTCGCCGCCCTGGTCGCCGAGCCGGACCGGCCGGCCGCGAGGTGCGCGCCGGAGCTCCCGCGGGCCGCCGTCCGGACCGCCGCTCCGGAGGCCGCCGCACCAGCCCGTCCGGCGCCGGTGTCCGTCGCCGATCCCGCCGCTTTGGCCGCCACCGAGGCGGTCATCGCGGCGACCTGGCGGGAGGTGCTCGGCCGCGAGGCCGTGGGCGTCACGGACAACTTCTTCGACCTCGGCGGGCATTCGCTCGCCCTGGCCCGCGTCCACGCCGAGGTCACTGCCCGGCTCGGCCGCCGCATCCCGATGGTGGACCTGTTCACCCACCCCACCGTCCGCGCGCTCGCCACCCACCTGCACGCGGGGGCCGCACCCGGCCCGGAGCTCGCCCGCGCCGCCGAGCGGGTCGCCGCCCGCCGAGGGCGCACCCCGTCCAGAAGACCCCGCCGCAGTGCCGGCACGACCGGCCAGGAACAGGAGCGACCGCTGTGACCCACGACCTCGAACCCGACGCGAGCGCGGACCCGAGCGCCGACCCGATCGCCATCGTCGGGATGGCCGCCCGGGTGCCCGGCGCCGGCGACCTGCGCCAGTTCTGGCGCAACCTCGTCGACGGCGTCGAGTCCATCCGGCCCGCCACCCGCGAAGAGCTGCTCGCCCGCGGCGCGGACGCGGCCACTTTGGACGATCCCAGCTGGGTCAACGCGACCACGGTGGTCGAGGGCTTCGACGAGTTCGACGCCGACCTGTTCGGCATGACCAGCCGCGAAGCCGAGATCACCGACCCGCAGCACCGCGTGTTCCTCGAAGCCTGCCACTCGGCGCTGACCGACGGCGGCTACGACCCGGCCCGCTACCGCGGGGCGATCGGGGTCTACGGCGGCACCGGCCGGACCGGCTACCTGATCGAGAACCTGCTGCGCAACGAGCGCGTGATGGCCTCGCAGCACGGCGGCATCGGGATGTCGACCGGCAACCAGCCGAGCTACCTGACGACGTCGGTGTCGTACAAGCTGAACCTGCGCGGCCCCAGCCTGGCGATCCACACGGCGTGCTCGACGTCGCTGGTCGCGGTGCACCTGGCCTGCGAGGCGCTGCGCAACGGCGAATGCGACATGGCGCTGGCCGGCGGCGTGAACCTGGAGATGCCGCACGGCATCGGGTACATGGGCGTCGAAGGCTTCACCTCGCCCGACGGGCACGTCCGGGCGTTCGACGCCGGCGCCAACGGCACGGTGTGGAGCAGCGGTGTCGGGGTCGTCCTGGTCAAGCGGCTCTCGCAGGCGCTGGAGGACGGCGACCACATCCGGGCGGTCGTGCTCGGCAACGCGATCAACAACGACGGCGCCACGAAGGTCGGCTTCTCGGCGCCGAGCGTGGCGGGCCAGACCGAGGCCATCGCGCAGGCGGTCGGCATGGCCGGGGTGAACCCGCGCACCATCGGCTACGTCGAGGCGCACGGCACCGGAACCGCGCTGGGCGACCCGATCGAGATCACTTCGCTGTCCACTGTGTACGGACACGGGGTGGCCGACACCGGCTGGTGCGCCATCGGCTCGGTGAAGTCGAACATCGGCCACCTGTCCCAGGCGGCCGGGGTGGTGGCGCTGATCAAGACCGTCCTCGCCATGGAGCACGGGCTGATCCCGCCGACCATCAACTACGAAGAACCCAACCCGGGCATCGACTTCCCGCGCAGCCCGTTCCACCCGGCGCGGACGGTGACCAAGTGGGAAGCGGCCGACACCCCGCGCCGGGCCGGTGTGAGCTCGTTCGGCGTCGGCGGCACCAACGCCCACCTGGTGCTCGAAGAGGCCCCGGCGCCGCGGCGGCCCCGCCGCCCGCACCCGGCGCACCTCCTGCGGGTGTCCGCGAAGACGCCGGAAACCCTGGCCACCGCGGTCGGGCGCCTCGCCGACCGGCTGGCCGGGGACGTCGACCTCGACCTCGCCGACGTCGCCCACACCCTCGCCGCCGGGCGCACCGAGTACCGGCACCGCGCGGTCGTCGTGGCCCGCGACTCCGAAGACGCGGTCGACGGCCTGCGCGACCCGCGGCGCCTGCTGACCGCGGAGGCGGCCGAGCCGAAGGTGGCGTTCCTGTTCTCCGGCCAGGGTTCGCAGTACGCCGGGATGGGCGCGGAGCTGTACCGCACCGAGCCGGTGTTCGCCGCGGCCGTCGACGAGTGCTGCGAGCTGGCCGGGCTGCCGGGCCTGAAGGAGCTGATCTTCGACCGCGGCGGGGACGCGCGGCTGCGCGAAACCCGCTACACGCAGCCCGCGCTGTTCGTCGTCGAGTACGCGCTGGCGATGCTGTGGCGCAGCTGGGGCGTACGGCCCGGCGCGATGATCGGCCACTCGGTCGGCGAGTACGTCGCCGCGACCGTCGCCGGGGTGTTCACCCTGGCCGACGCGGTGGCGCTGGTCGTCCGGCGCGGTGAGCTGATGCAGTCGATGCCCGCGGGCGCGATGCTCGCCGTCCAGCTCGACGAAGAGGCGGTGTCGAACCGGCTGCCCGAGGGGCTGGCGATCGCGGGTGTCAACGGCCCCGGCACCTGCGTCGTCGCCGGGCCGTCCGACGCGATCGCGGACTTCGCCGCGTTGCTCAGGTCGAGTGACGTGCAGTGCCGCGAGCTGGTGACCTCGCACGCGTTCCACTCGCCGATGATGGACCCGATCCTGGCGGAGTTCACCGAGGCCGTCGCGGCGGTGCCGCGGTCGGCGCCGTCGCTGCCGTTCCTGTCGAACCTGACCGGCGGCTGGATCACCGGCATGCAGGCGACCGACCCGGCGTACTGGGCGGCCCACCTGCGCCGGGCGGTCCGGTTCGGCGACTGCGTGCGGACGCTGTTCGCCGGGGGAGACCGCTGGGCGCTCGTCGAATGCGGGCCGGGGCACCAGCTGGCCGGGCTCGCCCGCGGCCAGGTGCCGAAGGGCCTGCCCGCGCCGCAGCCGAGCCTGCCCGGCCGCACCGACCGCGAAGGCGACGTCGAAACGCTCCTCGCCGCGGCCGGTCTCTTGTGGACACACGGGGTTCCCCTCGAACCCACGACGTCCGGGTATCGCGTACCGCTGCCGGGGTATCCCTACGCCCGCAAGCGCTACTGGGTCGATCCCGACCCGGCGGGGACGGTCGCCGAGCCGGTGCGCCCGAGCGGCCCGCTGCCGCTCGACGAGTGGTTCGCCGTGCCGTCCTGGCGCCAGGCCGGGCCGGAGCTGCGGCGCGAGCCGTTCGCCGGCTGTCTCGCGTTCGTCGACGACGACGTCCTGCCGGGCCTGCTGCGCGACGCCGGGGTCACGGTCACCGGGGTCCGCCCGGGTGACCGGTTCGCGGCCGTCGAGGGCGGTTTCACCGTCCGTCCTGGCGTCCGCGAAGACTACGACGACCTCGTCGCCGCGCTGGGCACCCTCCCGGAACGGGTGGTCCACGCGTGGGCGCTCGGCGGGTCCGAGACCGGGATGGCCGCCCAGGAGCGCGGGTTCTTCAGCGTCCTGAACCTGGTCCAGGCGTGGGGCGAGCCGGTGCGGATCGACGTCCTGAGCAGCGGCACCGCCGACGTCACCGGCACCGACCTGACCCGGCCCGAGCACGCGACCCTCGCGGGCATCGCGCGGGTCGTCCCCCTGGAGGTCCCGGGCACCCTCGTGCGGCGGATCGACGTCGAAACCGTGTCCGCCGAGGTCGTCGCCGAGCTGTTCGGACCGGCGGACGCGCCGGAAGTCGCCCTGCGCCGGGGCCGGCGCTGGGTCCTCGGCCACGCCCAGCTCAGCGTGCCCGAGGTGCCGTCCCCGGTGCTGCGCGAAGGCGGCCGGTACCTGATCACCGGCGGCACCGGCGGCATCGGCATCACCCTCGCCGAGGACTTCGCGCTGCGCGTGCGGGCCAAGCTCGTCCTCCTGACCCGCTCCGGCCTGCCGCCCCGCGAGGAATGGGACGCCCGCACCGCCGACGACCGGGTGGGCCGGGCGATCCGGGCGATCCGGCGGATGGAAGCGGCCGGTGCGGTGGTCCACGTCGTCGCCGCCGACGTCACCGACGCGGCGCGGCTGCGGGAGGTCCGCGAGCTGGCCGAACGCGAGTTCGGCGGGCTCGACGGGATCGTGCACGCGGCCGGGCTCCCCGGCGGTGGCGTTGCCGACGTGAAGGAGCGGGCGGCCGCGGAGGCCGTCCTCGCCCCGAAGATCGGCGGCACGCTGGCGCTGGCCGAGGCGTTCGCCGACCTGCCGATGGACTTCGTCGCGCTGTGTTCTTCGGTCACCGCCGTCTCCGGCGACTTCGGGCAGGTCGACTACTGCGCGGCCAACAACTTCCTCGACGCCTACGCCCGCGGCGACCACGGCTGGCAGGCCCGGGTCGTCTCGCACGACTGGGGCGGCTGGGACGAGGTCGGCATGGCCGCCGAGGTGGAGGCGCCGACGACGATCCGCACCACCCGCACCAGGGCGGACGGCCCGGTCACCCACCCGGTGCTCACCACCCGCACCGGCGAGAGCTGCCACGGCCTGGTCTCGGCGAACGGGCACTGGCTGCTGGCCGAGCACCGGATCGCCGGGGTGCCGGTGGTCCCGGGCACCGGGCACCTGGAAACCGTGCGGGCCGCGGTCGAGGCCGCCCGGCCGCGCCCCGGCGAAGGGCACGTCGTCGAACTGCAGGACGTTGCCTTCCTGGAGCCGTTCTCGGTGCCGGACGGGACCGTCGCGGAGTACCGGGTCGCCTTCGACGGCGACGGCTTCACGGTGACCAGCCGCGCGGCCGGGGTCACGAAGGTGCACGTCCGCGGTTCCGCGGGCTGGGTCCCGGCCCCGGCGACGTCCACTGTGGACCTCGACGCGGTGCGGGCCCGGACCGGCGTGCTCGACGACGGCAACGCCTTCGGCACCGGCCGGACCAGCATGGTCACCTTCGGCCCGCGCTGGGCCGCGCTGCGCACCCACCACGTCGGCGAGCACGAGGAACTCGCGTCGGTCGTCGCCCCGGTCTTCGACACCGGCTGGGGGATGCACCCGGCGCTGCTCGACGTGGCCACGGCGTTCGGCCGCGGCCGGGGGAGCGGCACGTACCTGCCGATGAGCTACGGACGGGTGGTCGTGCACGCCCCGCTCCCGGCGAGCTTCCACAGCCACCTGCGCCACCGCGACACCGGTGGCGACCAGGTGATCGCCGCCGACCTGACGTTGTGCGACGACACCGGCCGCGTGCTGGTCGAGATCGAGGACTTCGTGCTGCGGCAGGTCGACGAGAACGCGGTCAGCAGCGGGCTGAGCGCCGTACCCAAGTCCACTGTGGACTCCGTCGGCATCCGGCCGGTCGACGGCGCCGAGGCGTTCCTGCGGGCCCTGACGCCCGGTCTCGGCGGGCAGGTGGTGATCAGCACCCGCCCGGTGCAGGACCTGTTCGACCGCCGGGTGACCGCCGAACGCCTCGAAGAAAACGAAGAGGCCGCCGAGCCGGCCGAGGCCGTCCAGCAGGACGGCTACGTCGCCCCGCGCACCGACCTCGAAGCGGAGATCGCCCGCCAGTGGGCCGAAGTGCTCGGCGTCGAGCGCGTCGGCGTCCACGACGACTTCTTCGCCCTCGGCGGCAACTCCCTGGTCGCCATCCAGCTGATCGCCCAGGTCCGCAAGACCACCGGCGCCCGGCTGGCCATGAAGACCCTCTTCGAATCGTCCACGGTGGCCGCGCTGGCCGAGCGGATCGAGGACCTGCGCAGCGGGCCCGCGCCCGCCGCCGACGCACCCGCCGCCACCACCATCCCCAAGCTCGAGCGCTGAAGCAGGAGACATGACCGACACGAAGGAATGGACGTTCCCGGCCTCGTTCGGGCAGGAGCGGATCTGGCTGTCGAACCAGCTCGACCCGGCGTCCCCGGTGTACAACCTGCCCTGCCAGGTGCGGCAGGATCTGCCCCTCACGGAAGGGCAGTGGCGGGCCGCGCTCGGCGTGGTCGTCGGGCGCCACGAAGCCCTGCGGACCACGTTCCGGATGGACGGCGCGGACCTCCGCCAGGTGGTGCACGCCGACGTCCCGATCGATTTCGAGGTGCACGACCTGCGTGCCCACCCGGACCGGGAAGGCCGCGCGGTCGAGCTCTCGGAGGCGATCGCCCGCCGTCCCATCCCGCTGGACACGGCCCCGCCGTGGCGGGCGCAGCTGTGCCGGCTCGCCGACACCGACTGGCTGCTCACCTTCGTCGTGCACCACACGGTGTTCGACGCCGGCTCGGCGGTCGTGCTGGCGAAGGAGCTCGACGAGGCGTGCAACGCGGCCGCCGAGGGGCGGCTGCCGAAGCTGCCGGAGCTGGCCATCCAGTACCCGGACTACTCGGCGTGGCAGCGCGGCGAGCTGCCGTCCGTGCGCGCGCAGCTGGACTACTGGCGCGAACGCCTCGCCGGGCTGCCGCCGGTGCACAGCCTGCCCACCGACCGGCCGCGGCCCGCGGAGTTCGGCTTCGGCGGCGACCAGGTCGACTTCGCCCTGCCCGGCGGCCTGCTCGACCGGGTCGGCGAGGTCGGCCGCACCCTGTCGGCGTCGCCGTTCATGGTGCTGCTGGCCGCCTACACCGCGCTGTTGTCCCGGCTGTCCGGCTCGGACGACGTCGTGGTCGGCGTGCCGGTCGCCGGGCGTGACCTGCCGGAGCTGGCGCCGCTGATCGGGATGTTCGTCAACCAGCTCGCCGTCCGCGTCGGCTGCGGGGGCGAGCCGTCGTTCGCCGACCTGGTGGGCCGGGTCCGCACCGCGGTGCTGGACGCGATCGAGCACGGCCGGGTGCCGTTCCAGCTGGTCGCCGAGGCGGTCCGCCCCGAGCGCGACCCCGCGGTGCAGGCGGTTTACCAGCTCGGGTTCAACTTCATCCCCGACTCCGGCATCGAGCCGGTCCGGTACGCGACGGCCAAGGACGACGTGGCCATCGACCTGACCGCGGTGAACGGCCGCCTGCTCTACCGCACCGACCTGTTCGACCGGGCGACGGCGGAGTCCATGGTGGACCGCTTCCTGCGGCTCCTGACAGCCGCCGTCGAGGACCCGGCCGTCGCGGTGGCGGACCTGCCGCTGCTGTCGGACGCCGAGCGACGGCAGGTGGAAGCGTGGAGCGGTGCCGCCGCCGAAGACGCCCCGCTGGTCGTCGACCGCTTCGAAGACCAGGTGCGGGCGACGCCGGACGCCGTCGCCGTCGACCTCGGCGGGGTCCGGCTGACCTACGCCGAGCTGAACGCGCGGGCCGACCGCGTCGCGCACCGCCTCGGTGGTGGTGGCGTGGTCGGGATCTGCGCGCCGAACTCGGCCGACCTCGTCGTCGGCATCCTCGGCGCGCTCAAGAGCGGCGCGGCCTACGTTCCCCTGGACCCGGCCGACCCGGCCCCGCGGCGGGCCCTGGTCCTGGCCGACGCCGGGGCGCGGGTCGTGCTCACCGCCGGGGAGGTCACGCTCGAGGCGGACACCCTCGCGCTCGACGACCCGGCCGTCTGGGCGGAGTCGTCCGGCGAGCACCCCGCGCGGCCGGGCGCGGACGACCTCGCCTACGTCATCTACACCTCCGGCTCGACCGGGCGGCCGAAGGGCGTGCGGATCGGGCACCGTGCGCTCGCCACCTACCTGGGCTGGGCGCGGGCGGCCTACCCGAGCCTGGCGGGCCGCGCGCTGCTGCACACGTCGGCGTCGTTCGACCTGACGGTGACCACGCTGCTCGGCCCGCTCACCGCCGGTGGGTCCATTGTGGACACCGGACGGCCGGACTTCGTCAAGGCCACCCCGACCCACCTCACGGTGCTGCCGGAGGAGTCGTACCCGGCCGGTGACCTGGTGCTCGGCGGTGAAGCGCTGATGGGCGAGCTGGTGCGGCCGTTCTCCGGGATCGCCGTCACCAACGAGTACGGGCCGACCGAAGCGACGGTCGGCTGCATCACCCACCGGCTGGACGGCCCGGTCGACGGGCCGGTGCCGATCGGCCGCCCCACGCCCGGCACCCGGGTGTACGTCCTCGACGAGCGGCTGCGGCCGGTCCCGCCGGGCGTCGCCGGGCAGCTGTACCTCGCCGGGGCGCAGCTCGCGCAGGGCTACCTCGGGCTGCCCGAGCTCACCGCCGAACGGTTCCCCGACAGCCCCTTCGGGCGGGTGTACGCCACCGGTGACCTCGCGCGCTGGCGTCGCGACGGCACCCTCGACTACCTCAGCCGGACCGACGACCAGGTCAAGCTGCGCGGGTTCCGGATCGAGCCGGGGGAGGTGGAAGCCGCCCTGCGGGAGCTGCCGGACGTCCGGGACGCGGCGGTGGCCGTCCGCGAAGAAACCCTCGTCGGGTACGTCGTCGGCAGCGCGGACGGCGCGGCCGACGCCCTGCGGGCCACCCTGCCCGAGCACCTGGTGCCCACGGTGTTCGTCACCCTGGACGCGCTGCCGGTCGCGGCGAGCGGCAAGCTCGACCGGGCCGCCCTCCCGGACCCGCAGCTCGGCGGCGGCACGGAGTACGTGGCCCCGGGCACCGCGGCCGAAGAGCTGGTCGCCGAGGTCCTCGGCGAGCTCCTGGGCGTGGAGAAGCTGGGCGTGCACGACGACTTCTTCGCCCACGGCGGCAACTCGCTGCTGGCGATCCGGGCGATGGTCCGCATCCGCAAGCAGGTCGGCGTCGACCTGCCGGTGCGCGGGCTGTTCTCGTTCACCACGGTGGCCGAGCTCGCCGCCGAGGTCGAGCGGCGGCTGGCCGCGGACCTGGACCAGCTCAGCGACGAAGAGGTCCGGGCCCAGCTGGCCGAAGGCGGGCCGGCGTGACGACGATCGACGAAACGAGCAGCGCGGCTGCCCGCCGCGCGTTGCTGGAACAACGGCTGCGGCGGCGCGCGGCACCGGCCGCGACCATCACCCCGCGCCCGGACGGCGACCCCGTCCCGCTGTCCTACCAGCAGGAACGCGTCTGGTTCATGGAGCAGTTCGCTCCCGGCACGACGTCCTACACCATCCCGGTGCCGATCCGGCTCACCGGCCGGCTCGACACCGCCGTGCTGCAGGCCGCGCTCGACGCCCTGCCGGCGCGGCACGAGGCCCTGCGGATGCGGTTCCCGGCCGGGGAGGACGGGCAGCCCTCCGTCCACATCGAACCGGCCGTCACCGTGCCGCTGTCCCTTGTGGACGCAGGCGGCGAGGACGCGGCCCGGGCGGCGGTGGACGCCGCCGCGGCCGAGCCGTTCGACCTGGCCACCGGGCCGCTGCTGCGCGCCACCCTGGCCCGGATCTCCGACGACGAGCACCTCCTCGCCGTGTGCACGCACCACATCGCCGGCGACGGCTGGTCGGTCGACCTGCTCCTGCGCGACCTCGCGGCGCACTACCACGGCACCGCGGCCGCGCTGCCCGCGTTGTCCGTCGGCTACGGCGACTTCGCGCACTGGCAGCGCCGGACGCTGACCGGCGCCGAACTGGACCGGCAGCTCGACCACTGGCGGGCCGCGCTCGACGGCGTCGAACCCCTGGAGCTGCCGGCGGACCACCCGCGGCCGGCGACCCAGACGTTCGACGGCGCGATCCACGAGTTCTTCGTCGAGCAGGACCTGGCCCGCGCCCTGGGGGCCTTGAGCCGCGAACACGGCGTCACGCTGTTCATGACGCTGCTGGCCGCCTACCAGGTGCTCCTGGCCCGGTATTCGGGCCAGGAGGACTTCGCCGTCGGCTCGTCGTCGGCCGGGCGTGGGCTGCCCGAGCTCGAAGGCGTCGTCGGCATGTTCGTCAACATGCTGCCGCTGCGTGCCCAGCTCGAGGGCGACCCGACCTTCGCCGAACTCCTGGACCGCACCCGGCGGCACGTGCTCGACGCCTTCGAGCACGCCGACGTCCCGTTCGAACGCCTGGTCAACACCCTGGGCGTGCCGCGGGACGTGAGCCGCTCACCGGTGTTCCAGGCGATGTTCGCGCTGCAGAACTACGAGATGGGCCGGATGAGCACAGCCGGGACGTCCGAAGTGGACTTCCGCTGGCTGCCGATGGACCTGCCCTCGACCCGGTTCGACTTCGAGTTCCACGCGATCGAGATCGAGTCCGGGATCATCGGCAAGTTCGTGCACAACACCGCGCTGTTCGGCGCGGAGACCGTCGCCGGCATGGCCGGGCGCCTGGTCACCCTGCTGCGGTCGATCGTCGCCGACGCGACGCGGCCCCTGTCCGACCTGGACATCCTGGGTGACCAGCGCGACCTGGTCGTGAACCGGTGGAACGACACCGCGGGGGAGGTCCCGCCCGGCACGCTGCACTCGCTGGTCGAGGCCCAGGTCGCCCGGACACCGGACGCGCCCGCCCTGACCTTCCGCGGCGAGTCGCTGACCTACCGGGAGCTCGACGACCGCGCCAACCGGCTCGCCCACCGCCTCCGGGAACTCCGGGTCGGGCCGGGCACCCTGGTGGGCGTCTTCGCGCAGCGGTCGTTCGAGCTGGTGATCGCGCTGTTCGGCGTGCTCAAGGCCGGGGGCGCGTACGTGCCGCTCGACCCCGAGTACCCGGCCGACCGGCTCGCCTTCATGCTCGAAGACGCGGCCGCACCGGTCGTGCTGACCCAGGCCGCCCTGCGTGACACGCTGCCGGTGAGCGACGCGGCGGTGGTCGTCCTCGACGACCTGACGGGACCGACGACACCCGTGGCACCCCTGGCGGGCGCGGACGATCCCGCGTACGTCATCTACACCTCCGGCTCGACCGGGCGGCCGAAGGGCGTCCCGAACGGCCACCGCGGCATCGTCAACCGCCTGGACTGGATGCAGCGCGAATACGGCCTCGACGGCTCGGACGCGGTGCTCCAGAAGACCCCGGCGAGCTTCGACGTCTCGGTGTGGGAGTTCTTCTGGCCGCTGCTGACCGGCGCCCGGCTGGTGCTGGCCGAACCCGGCGGGCACAAGGACGCCGCCTACCTGCGCGAGCTGCTCGTGAGGGAAGGGATCACGACCGCGCACTTCGTGCCGTCGATGCTGACCCTGTTCCTCGCCGAACCGGGCAGCGAGGTGGTCCCGGCGCTGCGGCGCGTGGTGTGCAGTGGTGAGGAACTGCCCCTGGACACCGCCCGCGAGTTCGTCCGGCGGCTGCCGCACTGCGCACTGCACAACCTCTACGGCCCGACCGAAGCCGCGATCGACGTCACCGCCTGGCACTGCACACCCGAGGCTCTCGAAACCGCCGCGGCGGTCCCGATCGGGGCGCCGATCCGCAACCTGCGGATCTACGTCCTGGACCGGCGCGGCAATCCGTGCCCGGTCGGCGTGCCCGGTGAGCTGCACATCGCGGGCGTCGGCCTGGCGCCGGGCTACCACAACCGGCCGGACCTGACGGCCGAGCGGTTCGTCCCGGACCCGTTCCACGGCGGCCGGATGTACCGCACCGGCGACCTCGCGCACTGGCGGGCCGACGGCACGGTCGCCTTCCTCGGCCGCCTCGACCACCAGGTCAAGCTGCGCGGCCTGCGCATCGAGCTCGGCGAGATCGAGGCCCGCCTGCGGGAGCAGCCCGGCGTGACCGACGCCGTCGTGCTCGTCCGCGAGGACACGCCGGGGGACAAGCGCCTGGTCGGCTACGTCGTCGGCGACGCCGACCCGGGCGTCCTGCGGACGGCGTTGAAGGAAACGCTGCCGGACTACATGGTCCCGCCGTCGTTCGTCACCCTCGATGCGCTGCCACTGACCCCGAACGGGAAGCTCGACCGCAAGGCCCTGCCCGCCCCGGTCGCGGCCCGCGACGCGAGCACGGCGCTGGTCGAGCCCTCGACGCCCCTGGAGGTGCTGCTCGCCGAGATCTGGCGGGACGTGCTCAAGGTCGGCGAACTCGGCGTCGGCGACGACTTCTTCGACCTCGGCGGCCATTCGATGCTCGCCACCCAGGTCGTCGCGCGGATCGCGAAGGCCGGGCACCAGGCCGGTGTGATGGACCTGTTCCAGCACCGCACGATCCGCGAGCTGGCGGTGTTCCTGGACGGCGACCGCGACGACTCGGGGCACCTGCTGTACGAGCTGACCAAACCGGTCGCGAAGCCGACGCTCACCTACGTCTGCTTCCCGTACGGCGGCGGCAGCGCGATCGTCTACCAGCCCCTCGCGGACGCGCTGCCCGGCGGGTATTCGCTGTTCTCGGTGGCGATCCCCGGCCACGACGTCGGGCTCTCCGAGGAAGCCGTGCCGTTCGACGAACTCGTCGAGCGGCTGGCCGACGAGGTCCTCGAGCGCATCGACGGCCCCCTGGCCATCTACGGCCACTGCGGGGTCGGCAACGCGCTCGCCGTCGGCGTCGCCCGGCGCCTCGAAGAGCGCGGCCGTGCCCTGGAGGTCGTCCACATCGGCGCGATCTTCCCGTTCGCGCGGATCAAGGGCGCGGTCGGTACCCTGCGCACGAAGCTGGAGCAGCTGCGCAGCAACCGGTACTACGCGAACTGGCTCAAGGGCATGGGCGTCGACACCGACGACCTCGACCCGGCCCAGGCCGACCGGATCATCAGCAACATGCGCGCGGACAGCCGCGCCGCCGAGGAGTACTTCAGCGGCCTGCTCGACGCGCGGGTGGCCAAGCTGCGCGCGCCGATCGTCTCGGTCGTCGGCTCGGAGGACCCGGTCACCGACTACTACGCCGAGCGCTACCGCGAATGGGAGTTCCTCACCGACCACACCGGACTGGTCGTCCTGGACCAGGCCGGGCACTTCTTCCTCCGCTACCGCGCGGAAGAACTCGCCGAGATCCTCACCCGGGTCCACCCGGCGCTCGACGAGCCCGGTGACCTGCACGTTTCGGCCCGGGGCGACGACGCGGGCTGGGCCGTCCACGACACCCACCGATCCACTGTGGACGACAGGCCCGCGGTGAAGCCGAGCATGGCCCGGTTCGTCACCGTCACCGCCGGGCAGCTGGTCTCCTCGACCGGCTCCGCGCTGACGTCGTTCGCGGTGCCGATCTGGCTGTACACGAAGACGGGCTCGGTCACCGACCTCGGCCTGCTCTGGGCCCTGGCGCTGCTGTGCGGGGTGCTGGTCCTGCCGGTGGCGGGCGCGCTGGTCGACCGCGGCGACCGCCGCCGCATCATGATCGCGGCCAGCGCGATCGCCGGCGTCATCCAGCTCGCGCTCGCCCTGCTGCTGACGGTGGGGCACCTGCAGCTGTGGTTCCTCTACGTGCTGATCCCGCTCGGGTCGGTCGCCGGGTCGATCCAGCGGATCGCCTACCAGTCGTCGGTGGCGCAGCTCGTGCCCAAGCAGTACCTCGGCCACGCGATGGGCCTGGCCCAGCTGTCCAACGGTTTCGCGCAGCTGCTGATGCCGGTGATCGCGGCCGGGCTGCTCGCCGCGATCCAGCTGTCCGGGATCCTGGTCCTCGACATGGCGAGCTACGCCTTCGCCGTCGTCAGCCTGCTGTTCGTCCGGTTCCCCGACCTGCTCGGCTGGCGCCCGCGCGAACCGCTGCTGACGGCGATCGCGGGCGGCCTGAAGTACTCGTGGAACCACCGCGGCTTCCGCACCATGCTGCTGTACTTCGCGCTGGCCAACGTCTTCCTGGCGCCCGCGCTGGTGCTCGTCTCGCCGCTGGTGCTGTCCTTCGGCACGGTCACCGACGTCGCCCAGGTCGCCCTCGCCGAAGCCATCGGCGCGGTCGCCGGCGGCATCGGCATGGCCCTGTGGGGCGGCCCGCGACGGCGGCGGATGGTCGGCGTCCTGGCCGGCAACGTCGGCATCGCGCTCGGCAGCCTGGTGATGGGCCTGCGCCCGTCCCTGGTCGTCGTCGCGGCCGGGGTGTTCCTGCTGGCCGCCGCGATGGCTGTGTCCCAGGGCATCTACGCGACCTTGGTGCAGGTCAAGGTGCCGCAGCGCTACCACGGCCGGGTGTTCGCGATCAACCAGACGATCACCTGGTCCACGCTGCCGATCGGGTTCGCCGTGCTGGCGCCGCTGGCCGTGAGCTGGTTCTCGCCGCTGCTCGCCCCCGGCGGCGCGCTGACCGGATCGGTCGGCGCGGTCCTGGGCACCGGAGAAGGCCGGGGCGTCGGGCTCGCCTACGTCGTCTACGCGCTGGTTCTCCTGCTCGTCAACGCAGGCGGGTTCAGCATCCGGCTGCTGCGCCGGTTCGACACCGAGGTGCCCGATTCGCTGCCGGACGACCTCGTCGGCGCGCAGGAGCGGGAGCGCAAGCTCGCCGGGAAGGAGGCCGCGTGAGCACCGTGGTCCTGATCAGGGAAGCCCGCGGGCACTGGGTCGGCGAGGTCGCCGCCGCGGTGCACGCGGCCGGCCACCGGGCAGTGCTCCTGGCCCCGCCGGTGGACGCGGCCGAACGCGCATCGCTCGCCGCGCTGGTGGACGAGGTGGTGGCGGTCGACGACGTCTACGACGCTTCGGCGGTCGCTGCGACGATTCGTTCGGCGTACGGGACACCGGCCGCGGTGCTGACCGGCTCGGACGGGGCCATCGCGAGCACCGCCCGGGTCGCCGAGCTGCTCGGGGTCGCGCGCTGCCCGGCGTCGGTGTTCGCCCGGTGCGCGAACAAGTTCGCGGTCCGGGAGGTGCTGGGCGGCACTCCGTTCGCGCTGATTTCCTCGGCGGCGCAAGCCCCGGACGTGGCCGCGCGGGTCGGCCTGCCGGCGATCGTCAAGCCGGTCAACGGCGCCGGGAGCAACCTTGTCCGCGCAGTGTCCACAGTGGCGGAACTGGCCGCGGCGTACGAACTGCTGGCCGCGCGGCTGCCCGAGTCCGCGGACCCGCGCTACCACCGTCCACTGGGGACACTCGACCCGGCCGGGACGTTCCTGGTCGAAGGGTTCCTCGACGGGCCCGAGTACGCGGTGGACGTGCTGGTCCGCGACGGCGTGGCCGAACCGGTCGAGATCCTCGACAAGCCGCTGATCGACGAGCGCAAGTTCGAACTGGTGCTGTCCTGCCCGCCGGCGGACCTCTCGCCGGAGCGGGCGGCGCTGGTCACGTCGGCGGCGTCCGCCGCGGTGCTCGCGCTCGGGCTGGACAACACCGTCGCGCACGTCGAGGTGATCGACGACGTGCGGCGCGGTCCGACGATCGTCGAGGTCAACGCGGGCCGCCCGGCGGGCTCGATCATGCCGCTGCTGGCCAGGCTGCGCACCGGCATCGACGTGTTCGCCGAGCTGACCGCGCTCGCCCTGGGCGCGCCGCCGCCCGCGCGGGAGCCGGCGAAACTGCCGATCCCGCTGGCGATGCTGATCCTCTACGCGGCCGGCTCCGGGACCCTCCGGAGCATCGGCGGCCTCGACGAGGTCGCCGCGCTGCCGGAGGTCGTCGACGTCGTCACGACCGTCTCGCCCGGCCAGGTGCTCACCGACGAGCAGGAGACGTACGCGGTGAACCTCGTCGTCGCCGGGTTCGCAGGCCACGACGACCTGGCCGCCCTGCACGCCGAAGCGAGCAAGCTGATCCGGCTGGAGGTCGGGTGAAGACCGCGTTCATCGTCCGCGAGACCCACGGGCATTGGATCGGGGACTACGCGGCCGCGGTCCGGGCGGCCGGGTGGCGGGCCGAGCTCGTCACCGAGCCCCTGGACGACGCCGAGCGGGCCGCGTTGGACCCGTTCGTGGACGGGTTCGTCGTCGTCGAAGACGTCCGGGACGTCCTCACCGTCACCGAGGCGGTGCGCCCCCGGAAGCCCGACGCGGTGCTGACCGCCGCGGAAGGGATCATCGCGACCACCACCCAGGTGGCCGAACTGCTCGGGGTGGCGCGCTGCCCGGCGTCGGTGCTCACCCTGGCGCACAACAAGTTCGCCGTCCGGGAGAAGCTGGCGGAGGCGGGCCTGCCGGGGCCGCGCGCCGCGTTGTTCGCCGACCCGGCCCAGGCCGGGGAGATCGCCGCGCGGGTCGGACTTCCGGCGATCGTCAAGCCGGTCAACGGCGCGGCGAGCACCCTCGTCCGCACGGTGTCCACTGTGGATGAACTGGTGGCCGCGTACCACCTCCTGGCGTCCCGGTTGCCGCATCACCCGGACGCGCGCTATCACCACCCGCTGGCCGGCGGCCTCGACCCGCGGCGGGTGTTCCTCGTCGAGGGCCTGCTCGACGGCCCGGAGTACGCGGTCGACGTGCTGGTCCGCGCCGGGGTGGCGGAGACCGTCACGGTGGTCGGCAAACCGCTGGTCGACGAGCGGAAGTTCGAACTCGGCATGGTGTGCCCGCCGTTCGGGCTGTCCGGGGACCGCGCGGCAGCGATCCGGTCGGCCGCGGCCGACGCGGTGCTCGCCCTCGGGCTGGACAACACGGTCGCGCACGTCGAGGTGATCGACGACGCCGCACTCGGGCCGGTGGTCGTCGAGGTCAACGCCGGCCGCCCGGCCGGGGGCGCGCAGCCCGCGCTGCTGAAGCTCGCCACCGGCATCGACGTCACCGCCGAAGCCGTCTCGATCGCCCTCGGCACACCGCCGCCCGCGCGGGGCACCGGGCTGCCGGTGCCGGTCGGGTACCTGGTCGTCTACGCCGAGGGCGCCGGGCGGCTGGTGCGCGTCGAAGGCACCGGCGACGTCGCGGACCTGCCCGAGGTGCTCGACGTCGTCACGATCGTTTCGCCCGGCCAGGTGCTCACCGACGACCACGAGATCTATGCCGTCAACGTCCTCGTCGCGGGGTTCGCCGACGCCGACGACCTGGCCGCGCTGCACGCCGAGGCCACCAAGCTGATCCGATTCGAACTGGAGGAGTCATGACCGCCGATCTCGCCGCGGCCCTGGAGCTGCAGGGCAACGAGCACACGAAGATCGCCGTTTTCCCGGCCGCGGACTTCGCCGCGGTGGAGGCGCACCTGCCGCAGTTGCAGGCCCACCTGCGTGACCACGGCGCCGTCCTGCTGCGCGGTCTGCCCGCCGACCTCGACCTGTTCAACCGGGTGACCGAGACGATCGGTGGTGCGCTGCTCACCTACACCGAGCGGTCGACGCCGCGCTCGGCGGTGGCGGGCAACATCTACACCTCGACGGAGTACCCGCCGGCCGAGTCGATCCCGATGCACAACGAGAACTCCTACTCGGCGAGCTGGCCGGCACGGCTGTTCTTCCTGTGCGACACCGCGGCGGAAACCGGCGGCGCGACGCCGGTCGCGGACAGCCGCGCGATGGTCCGGCTGCTGCCCGAAGACCTGCGCGAGCGGTTCGCGGGCGGCGTCACCTACACCCGCGCGTTCCGCGAAGGGCTCGGGCTGACCTGGCAGGAGGCGTTCCAGACCGAGGACCGCGCGGTCGTCGAGGACTACTGCGCGCGCCACGGCCAGACCTTCGAATGGACCGAAGAAGGGCTGCGCACGCGGCACGTCCGGCCGTCCTTCGCGGACGAGCCGCACACCGGCGACACCGTGTGGTTCAACCAGGCCAACCTCTTCCACATCCGGAGCCTCGGCGAAGAGGTCAGTGAAGCGCTGCTGGAGCTGTACCCGGAGGAAGACCTGCCCCGCAACGCCTACTTCGCCGACGGCAGCCCGATCCCGGTCGCCGATCTGGAGCAGATCCGGGCGGTCTACGACGAGGTCAGCTACGCGTTCCCGTGGCAGACTGGCGACATCATGGTGATCAACAACATGCTGATGGCCCACGGCCGCGAGCCGTTCACCGGCAAGCGCCGCATCCTGGTGGCGATGACGGGATGACCGCCCCGGTGGTGGTGCTGCTCGCCCACCCGCGGCCCGGCAGCTTCAACCACGCGCTCGCCTCGCGGGTGGTCGACGCGCTGGAGCGGGCCGGGGTGCCGGTGCGGTTCCACGACCTGTACGCCGAAGGCTTCGACCCGGTCCTGACCGCGGAAGAGGCCCACACCAGCGGGACCAGGGCCGAGGAGTTCCTCGCCGCGGAACCGGACCCGCTGGTGCGGCGGCACCGCGCGGACCTGCGCGAGGCCGCCGGGCTCGTCGCGATCCACCCGAACTGGTGGGGCAAACCGCCGGCGATCTTGAGCGGCTGGCTCGACCGGATCCTCGTCCCCGGCGTGGCCTACCGCCTCGACGACGCGGGAGGCGCCCCGGAGTCCCTGCTGTCCCTGCGGCGGCTGCTGGTGGTCAACACCTCGGACACCACCGAGGAGCGCGAGCGCACCCTGTTCGGCGACCCCCTGGACGCGATCTGGCGGCGGTGCCTCGCGCCCTACCTCGGCGAGCCGGACGTGACCCGGCTCGTGCTGCGGGTGGTGGCCGACACCGACGCGGCCGAGCGGGCCACGTGGCTCGACGACGTCTCCGCGTCGGCCCTGCGGTTGTTCGGTTAGTTCTTCCGGAAGCTGTCGAGGACCAGCTTCGCCGCCTGGGCGATGAGCCGGTCGTCGTGGCCGGCGTTCTCGGCCTGGCGGCTGGACAGGACCACGAGCACGATCGGCGCCCGGCCCGGTGGCCAGACGACGGCGATGTCGTTGCGCGTGGCGTAGCTGCCGGTGCCGGTCTTGTCGGCGACGGCCCAGCCCGCCGGCGCACCGGCCCGGATCAGCGCGGCGCCGGTGGTGTTGGCGCGCATCATGTCCGTGAGCACGGTTCGCTTGTCCGGCGGCAGCGCGGTGCCGAGGGTGAAGGCCCGCAGGCTGCCGGCCATGGCGCGCGGCGTGCTCGTGTCGCGGATGTCACCGGGGGCGAGATCGTTGAGGCCGGGTTCGATCCGGTCGACGTGCGTGGTCGTGTCGCCGATCGCGCGCAGCGCGGCGGCGAGGCCCGGCGGCCCGCCGAGCTCCCGGAACAGCAGGTTCGCGGCGGTGTTGTCGCTGTAGCGCAGGGCGGCGTCGATCGCGTCGCGCAGCGGAAGCCCGGTGGCGACGTGCTTTTCGGTGACGGGGGAGTTCGGCTGCAGGTCGGCCCGGGTGTAGGTGAGGTGCTTCGCGAGCCCGTCGAGGCTGGTGCGCTGGAGAACGGCGGCGGCGGAGAACGCCTTGTGCGTCGAGGCGTAGCCGAAGCGTTCGTCGGCGCGGTGGGCGATTTCGCGGCCGGACCCGGTGTCGACGGCGTACACGCCGAGGCGGGCGTCGAAGTCGTGTTCGAGCGGGCCGAAGTCCGGCGCGGCCGGCGCTGTCGTCGCCGGTGTCGCTGATGTCGGCGGTGTTGCCGGGGCCGGCGGTTCGGTGGTGCAGGCGGTGAGCGGCACGAGGACCAGCGCGGCGAGCGCGGCCCACCGGGCGTGGGGGAACGGCACGGGGTCTTCCTTCCTTTTTGATCTTCCGCAGTTTCACCGGCCGCCGTCATGCTGTCCAAGACGGAAACGTGCGGTTCGATGCGAAACCGGCATAGAGTGCGGTCGTGGACCTGGTCGGTGGCTGCAGGGCGTTCGTGAGCGTGAGCGAGACGGGGAGTTTCACCGCGGGCGCGGCGCTCGCGCACATCCCGCAGCCGGTGGCGAGCCGCCGGATCGCGGCCCTCGAGCGCCACTTCGGCGAGCGGCTGTTCGACCGGTCGACCCGCCGGGCCCGCCTGACCCCGTTCGGCCGCGAGGTGCTGCCTTCGGCCCGCCGCCTGGTCCAGCTGGCCGAGGAGCTGGAGCACGACGCGAAACGCGCCCGGCTGCGCCCGATCCGGGTGGCGGTGCCGTCGACGTGCGGGGTGCGGGAGCTCGCCGAACTGGCGGCGGAGGCCCGGGCGCTGGAGATCCACCTGGAGTTCCGCACGGCGGGGCCGGGGGAGCGGGCGGAGCTGGTCCGCACGAGCGAAGTGCGGGCGGCGCTCACCGCGGTCCCGGCGGAGGAGGGCGTGTGGTCGGTACCGCTGGGGCTGGCCGGCGTGGCGCCGCCGCCGGGCCGGGCGGTGTTCCTGGAGACGTTGCGGACGGGCAGGTCGGCGGGCGGGCGGCGCCGGGTGTGGATCCAGCCGGAGGACGACGTCCCGCACGTCCGCGACCGGGTGCTGCGGGTCCGGGACGCGGTGGGCCTGCCCCCGGCCCAGGTCCAGGTGGCAGCGTCCCTGACGACGGCGGCGGCCGAGGTGTTCGCCACGGCGGACTTGCTGCTGTGCTCGGCGGCGCAGGCCGGGGAGCTGGGGCTGCGGTGGAGCGGGATCGGGGAAGTGGAGCTGGCCCGGGGATTCGCGGTGGCGGCGGCATCGGGCGAGGACACGGACCGCCTGCGGACGACCTTGCGCGACGCGGTCGGCCGCTGTCTGGGGCCGGCCCGATGAGCGCCTCGGCTCTCGTGCGCGACCTGCGCGCCGAGCTGGCCGACGGGGGGCTGCGTGGCGCCTTCCTGGTCCGGGATCTGCGGTCCGGCGCCGAACTCGGGATCGACCCCGACCGTGAATACCCGATCGCTTCCCTGGTCAAGGTCCCGCTGGCCGCCGCCACGCTGGAGCGGATCCGGCGCGGTGAACTCGACCGGGCGGCCCAGCTCGAGGTTGCGCCCGGTGGCGTCACCACCCCCGGCCCGATCGGGCTGACCCGGTTCCGGCATCCGGCGCGCGTCGCCGTCGAGGATCTGCTCTACCTGAGCACGTCCCTGAGCGACGGGACGGCCGCCGACGTGCTGTTCGGCCTGACGCCGCCGGCCGAGGTCGCGCGGATGCTCGGCGAGTGGGGCCTCGGCGGGATCGCCGTGCGGCACCTGATGCAGGACCTCGTCGAAACCCCGGCCGAGCGCTTCGACGCGGGTGAAGCCGACCTGGCCCACTCCCTCGCCATCGGCGCGGCGACGGCCGGCCACGGGCACCGGCTCCCGCAGCTCGACGTCACGCGCGCGAACTCGGCCTCCGCGCGGGCGCTCGCGGACCTGCTGCAGGCCCTGTGGACGCCGTCGGAGATCGACCCGTCGGTGGCCGCGGGGGTGCGGGAACTGATGGCCCACAACGTGATCCGCCACCGGTTGGCGCCCGACTTCGCGTCCGACGCCGCCCGCTGGTCCTCGAAGACGGGGACGTTGCTGAACCTGCGCCACGAGGCGGGCGTGGTCGAGCACGCCGACGGCGGCGTGTTCGCGGTGGTGGCCCTGACGGAGTCCCGCGTCCCGGCGGCGGTCCAGCCGGAGGCGGAGGTCCTGGCGGCCCGGGTGGCCCGCGCCCTGCGCGACCACCTGCGCGGCCGGTGAGAAAACCGGTTGGGGGCCCGGGACGGGCGACCTAGGCTCCGGCGGTGTCGTTCACCAGACCCGAACCCCCGTACTACGCGGTGATCATCACCAGCGAACTCGCCGCGGCCGACCTCGACGGCTACCCGGCGATGGACGCCCGCATGGCCGAGCTCGGCCGGGCCCAGCCGGGCTACCTGGGCCGCGAGTCCCGAACGGACGCCGACGGCCGCGACCTGACGGTCCTGTACTACCGCGACGCCGAGTCGATCACGGCCTGGAAGCAGCACCCGGAGCACCGCGAGGCCCAGCGCCGAGGCCGCGAGCAGTGGTACGCGAACTACCACATCGAGGTGGCGCGAGTGGAGCGCGCGTACGGCTTCGACCGCGAGTAGGCGGCGCCGGGGAAGTTCTGCCGCCTCGAGCACGGTCGAAGCCGATGCCGCCGCGGCTCGGCCCGTGCTTGCGGACCGCACCCACGCGGCCCGTGCTTGCGGACCGCACCCACGCGGCCCGTGCTTGCGGACCGCACCCACGCGGCCCGCTGGCGATGCAGGGTTGCCCGCGGTGGCTCGACCGCCCGGCCAAGGCTCCGACCCGGCGGGCCGGACCGCCGAGCCATCCTGGCCCGGCCCGGGGCGAGCGGAATCGCCCCAGGCCGGGCCGCCCAGCGAGCTCCAGCGAGACCCGCGCCCAAGCCCCAACTCTCAAGCCGTCGCCTTAACCCCGAACTCCACGTCGGCCGTCGCCACCGTCCCTGCCGTTCGTCCCGGCGCCGTCTGGTACTTCCAGTACATGTTCGTGTGCGCGATGACCTGCCCCGGCGGCGGTGCCCCGTACGCCGACAGGTCCTCCGTCGTGTGCGCGTCCTCCACCAGCGTCACGTCGTACCCCCGCGCCAGCGCGCCGTGCAGCGTCGAGCGGATGCACGCGTCCGTCTGTGCTCCCGCCACCACCAGCCCGCCGATGCCGCGGGCCGACAGCACCTCCTCGAGGTCGGTGTCCTCGAACGAATCCCCGTACAGCTTGTGCACCAGCGGTTCCTCCTCGCGGCGCACCAGCTCCGGCACGTACTCCCAGGTCGCGCTGCCGCGCGGCAGCTCGTCGCTCGTGTGCTGGACCCACACCACTTCGGTGCCCGCGGCGCGGGCGCGGTCCACCAGGGCGACGAGGTTGGCGAGGACGTTCGAACGGTCGTGGGCCGTCTCCATCACCCCGTTCTGCACGTCGATGACGAGCAGTGCGGTGCGCGGACGGTCGGTCAATGTGGTCATGGCGCCACCCTAACCACCGGCACCGACAATTTCGGGGGACTCAGGGCGCTCCGCCGATGTGCTTGGCCGACACCGCCGTCCAGACCGCGTCGAAGTTCTCGTACCGGTCGCCGCCGGGCAGGCCGCCCAGGGAGCCCAGCACCGAGTCGCCGCCGCCGGCGGCCGCCGCGCGGCGCAGGAGCTCGTCGCGGCCGCAGGGGTACTCCGTGTCGGACAGGTGCTGTTCGAGGCTGTTCCGGTCCGGAGCGGGCATCGCACACCTCCTGATCGTTCGCTTCCCCGCGGCGTACCCGGCCCGTCCGGCCGGGAAACTCAGCCGACGACGATCGTGTGCTCCGACCGCGGCTCCAGCGAGCCGATCACCGGGTGCCCCGGCAGCTCGCCCACGACCAGCAGCCCGCCGGACGTCTGCGCGTCCGCCAGCAGCAACGCCTCGTCCGCGGAAATCCGGGACAGGTCCGCGTGCGGGCTCACCCAGTCGAGGTTGCGCCGCGTGCCGCCGCTGACGTACCCGTCGCGCAACGCCTCCCGCGCGCCCTCCAGGTACGGTACCGCCGCCGGGTCCACCCGGGCCGTCACGCCGCTCGCGCGCGCCAGCTTGTGCAGGTGTCCCAGCAGGCCGAACCCGGTGACGTCGGTGGCGCAGGTGGCCCCGGCGGCCAGCGCGGCCCGGGACGCCGGCGCGTTCGACGTCGTCATCGCGTCGATCGCCTGCTCGAACCGGTCGCCGGTCACCTTGTGCCGCGAGTTGAGCACACCGATCCCGAGCGGCTTGGTCAGGGTCAGCGGCAGGCCCGCGCGGCCGGCGTCGTTGCGCAGCAGCCGCGCGGGGTCGGCGACGCCGGTGACGGCCAGGCCGTACTTCGGTTCCGGGTCGTCGATGCTGTGCCCGCCGGCCAGGTGGCAGCCGGCCTCGCCGCAGACGTCGAGGCCGCCGCGCAGCACCTCGGCGGCCAGCTCGAACGGCAGCGTCTCGCGCGGCCAGCCGAGCAGGTTGACCGCCACCACCGGCGTGCCGCCCATGGCGTAGACGTCGGACAGCGCGTTGGCCGCGGCGATCCGGCCCCAGTCGTAGGCGTCGTCGACGACCGGGGTGAAGAAGTCCGTGGTGGCGATCAGCGCGGTGTCCCCGGCGATGCGGACCGCGGCCGCGTCGTCGCCGGTGTCGAGGCCCACGAGCAGCTCGCCCGGCGGCGAAACCGGCGCCGCTCCGGTCAGGCCGGCCACGGCCGCTTCGAGCTCGCCGGGCGGGATCTTGCACGCGCAGCCGCCGCCGTGCGCGTACTGCGTCAGTCGGTAACCCACCCCCTCATCCTGCCCACCGGCGGGAAACTTGGCAGGATGGCGCCATGGTGCAGGGAGGCGTTTCCGGCCTGGTGACCGGCGCGGTCTTCAAAACCGTCGAACGGCAGGTACTGCCGCTGGCGGGTTCGATTCCCGTCCGCCTCCGCCATGCCTGACCCGCGCCGCGCGATCCCGCGGACCGACGCGGTCCTGGCCGAGCCCCGGATCGCCAAGGCCGCCGGCTCGCTCGGCCGGGAGCTGGTCAAGGCCGTGGTCACCGACGTCCAGCAGGCGGCGCGGGCCGGAGACCTCGCCCCGGGCGACGTCGTCGACACCGTGCTCGCCCGGCTCCCGGCGAGCGCGTCCTCGCTGCGGCCGGTGCTCAACGCGACCGGCGTCGTCGTGCACACCAACCTCGGCCGGGCCCCCCTTTCGCCGGCCGCGCTGGACGCCCTCGTCGCGGCCGGTGGCGCCACCGACGTCGAATTCGACCTGGCGACCGGCAGCCGCGCCCGCCGCGGCCGGGGCGCCCTCGCCGCGCTGGCCGCGGCCGTCCCGGACGCCGGTGCGGTGCACGTGGTCAACAACAACGCGGCCGCGCTGCTGCTCTGCGCGCTCACGCTGGCCCCGGGTCGGGAGATCGTCGTCAGCCGCGGCGAACTGGTCGAGATCGGCGACGGGTTCCGCCTGCCGGACCTGCTGGAATCGGCGGGCGCGCGGCTGCGCGAGGTCGGCACCACCAACCGGACGTCGATCCGCGACTACGCCGCCGCGCTCGGCCCGGACACCGGGTTCGTGCTCAAGGTCCACCCGTCGAACTACCGCGTCACCGGCTTCACCTCGGAAGCCCCGCTCGGCGAGCTGGCCGGGCTCGGCGTGCCGGTGGTCGCCGACATCGGCTCCGGCCTGCTCGCCCCGCACCCGCTGCTGCCGGACGAGCCCGACGCGGCGAGCGCACTGCGGGCGGGCGCCACGATCGTCACCGCCAGCGGCGACAAGCTGCTCGGCGGCCCGCAGGCCGGCCTGCTGCTCGGCGACGCCGACGTCGTCGAACGGCTGCGGCGGCACCCCGCCGCGCGGGCCCTGCGCGTCGACAAGCTCACCCTCGCCGCCCTCGAAGCGACGCTGAAGGGGCCGGAACCGCCCGTGCGCGAGGCTCTCGCCGCGACTGTCGAGCACCTCCGGACCCGCGCCGAAACCCTGGCCAGGGCCCTGGCCGGGGTGGACGTCCACGTCGTCGAATCGGTGGCGGCCGTCGGCGGCGGAGGCGCACCCGGCGTCGAGCTGCCCAGCGTCGCGCTGAGCCTGCCCGCCCGGTACGCGGCCGCGCTGCGCACCGGCCGGCCCGCGGTGGCCGGCCGGGTGGTCAGGGACCGCTGCCTGCTCGACCTGCGGACCGTGCGGCCGGAAGCGGACGCGCAGCTGCTGGAAGCCGTCCGCCGATGCGGGTGATCGTCACCGCCGGGCACGTCGACCACGGGAAGTCCACGCTCGTGCGGCGGCTGACCGGGATGGAACCGGACCGCTGGGCCGAGGAACGCCGCCGCGGCCTCACCATCGACCTCGGCTTCGCGTGGACCCGGATCGGCGCCGAGGACGTCGCGTTCGTGGACGTGCCCGGCCACGAACGGTTCGTGCCCACCATGCTCGCCGGCGCCGGTCCGGCCCCGGCGGTGCTGTTCGTCGTCGCCGCGGACGAAGGCTGGATGCCGCAGTCGGCCGAGCACCTCGCGGCGCTCGACGCGTTCGGCGTCCGCCGTGGCCTGCTGGTCGTCACCAAGGCCGACCGCGCCGACCCGGCCGCCGCAACGGCGTCCGCGCGGGCGGAGATCGCGAAGACGTCGCTGGGAGCCGTGCCGGGCGTCGCCGTCAGCGGCACCACCGGCGCCGGCCTCGGCGAGCTGCGCGAAGCCATCGGCGAGCTGACCGGCGGCCTGCCCGTGCCCGATCCGGCCGCCGACGTCCGGTTGTGGATCGACCGCGCCTTCACGGTTTCGGGCGCGGGCACGGTCGTCACCGGGACGCTGGCCGCCGGCACCATCGCCGTGGGCGACGAGCTGCGCCTGGGGCCGTCGCGGGTGAAGGTCCGCGGCCTGCAGGCGCTCGGCGAACCCCGCGAACGGGTCGCCGCGGTGGCCCGGGTGGCGGTGAACCTGCGCGGCACCGCGCGCGGCGACGTCCGGCGCGGCGACGTCCTGCTCACCCCCGGCCGGTGGCGCACCACGGCCGAGTTCGACGTCCGGCTGCGCGGCGCGGCCGCCGGGGACCTGCACCGCGAGCTCGTCCTGCACCTGGGCACGGCGGCCGTGCCGGTCCTGGTCCGTCCACTCGGGACGGACACCGCGCGGCTGGCCACGGCCACCGCGCTGCCGCTGCGCGTCGGCGACCGCGGCCTGGTGCGCGACCCCGGCGAGCACCGGATCGCCGCCGGGTTCGACGTCCTCGACGTCGACCCGCCCGCGCTGGCCCGCCGCGGCGCGGCCCGGGCCCGTGGCCGCGAACTGGCCGAGCCCGACCTGGCCCGGACGTACCTGCGCCGCACCGGTTTCGTGCGCGCGGCGGACTTCACGGCGATGGGGCTGCCGGAAACGGGGGAGCGGCTGGGCGAGTGGTGCGCCGACCCCGGGCGCTTCGCCGCGTTGCGCGCTCAGGCAGCGGAGATCGTGGGCGCGTGGGACAGCACGGCCGCGGGCGTGCCGGTGGAGGCGTTGCGGCAGCGGCTCGGGCTGCCCGCCCCGGACCTGGTCGTGCCGGTCCTGCGGGGCACCGGGTTCGAGGTGGCGGGCGGGCTGGTCCGCCGGCCCGGCGCGGGCCTCGCTCCGGCCGTCGAAAAGGCCGTCGACGTGGTGGCGGAACGGCTCGCCGAGCACCCCTTCCGCGCGCCGGAGGCCGACGAGCTGCGGGCGCTGGGCCTCGGCCGGCGGGAACTCGCCGCGGCCGTCCGGCTGGGCCGGCTGACCGCCGTCGCCGAAGGGGTCGTGCTCGGCCCGGACGCGGAGGAGCAGGCGGTGGCGCGGCTGCGCCTTCTGCCGCAGCCGTTCACGGTTTCCGCGGCGCGCCGCGCCCTCGACAGCACCCGGCGGGTGATGATTCCCCTACTGGAACGCCTTGACGCGGCGGGCCGGACGGAGTCCCTCGGCGACGGCACCCGCCGTACGAAAGGCTAGCTGCGGCGCTCCTCGACCCCGAGCGACTGCGTCCCGATGACGCCCAGCAGCGCCAGCCGGTCGGCGTCCTCCGTGCCGGGTTCGGCGGTGTAGACCATGATGCGCAGGTCGCTGCCGGCGACGCTGAGGACGTCGCAGTCCAGGGTCAGCGCGCCGACGTCCGGGTGGTCGACGGTCTTGCGGGCGGCTTCGTGCCGTCCGACGGCCCCCGATTCCCACAGCTCGGCGAAGCGGGCGCTGTGCCGCTGCAGCTCGGCGACGAGCGAGCGCAGGTCCAGGTCGGCGGGGTACTGGCCGGCGGTGCGGCGCAGGTCGGCGACCAGCGCCACCTCGAAGGCGTTGCGGGCCTCGGGGGTGTAGCGCACGCGGCCGTCCGGGCCGAGGAAGGCGCGGCGGACGCCGTTGAGGTCGTCGCCGTGGCGTTCGCCCATCAGCGCCGTGTAGAGCGGGTTGGCGAGCAGCTGGTTCCAGGCGGCGTCGAAGACGGCGACGGCGGTGCCCGCCAGGCGGTCCAGCAGCCGGTGGACGCTCGGCGTGATGTGCCGCGGCACCGTGCCGGGGCCCGGCGCGGCGAGGCCGGCCAGCCGGAACAGGTGGGCCCGTTCCTCCTGCGGCAGGCGCAGGGCGCGGGCGAGCGCCTCGACGACCTGGGCCGAGGGCGTGGTCGCGCGGCCCTGTTCGAGCCGGATGACGTAGTCGGCGGAGATGCCGGCCAGCTGGGCCAGCTCCTCGCGGCGCAGCCCGGCGGCGCGCCGGCGCCCGCCCGCGGGCAGGCCGACCGACTGCGGGGAGACGTGATCACGCCAGTGCCGCAGGGCCATGCCGAGTCCGGTGGACGCCACACCCCGATTGTGCAAGGCCGGCGGCTCCTTGTCCTGGTACTGCCGTTCCCGGGAAAACCGGACCCCTTCCCGGCCGCGCGGGGCACGCGGATCGTCGGAGGAGACCGGAAGGAACCCCATGAACCAGCTCGCCCTCGTCACCGGCGCCACCTCCGGCATCGGCCGGGCCTTCGCCGAACGCCTCGCCGCCGACGGCCACGACCTGATCGTCACCGGCCGCCGCGAGGACCGCCTCGCCGAGTTCGCCGCCGCGCACCCGGGTGTCCGCACGGTGGCCGCCGACCTGTCCACCGACGCCGGCGTCGACGCGGTGGCCGCGATCTGCGCCGCCGAGCCGCTGACGATGCTCGTCAACAACGCCGGGGTCGCCCACTACATGCCGCTGGCCGAGCTGCCCGCGGACAAGGCGCGGGAACTCGTGCACGTCAAGGTCGCCGCGCCCACCATGCTGACCCGCGCGGCGGTCGCGGGCATGCAGGAGCGGGGGGAGGGCCGGATCGTCACCGTGGCCGGGATGATCGCGTTCAGCGGTCCGGCAGACCCGTCGGTGATGCCACGCCGGGCCGCCTACGCCGGATCTCTCGCGTATCTGGTCGCGCTGTCCCAGACACTAAACGCCGAACTCGACGGCACCGGCGTCCGGGTGCAGGTGCTGTGCCCGGGAGTCGTCGCCACCGAGTTCCACGAGCGTCAGGGGCTGGACCTGAGCGCCGTGCCGCGGATGTCCGCCGCCGACGTCGTCACGGCGAGCTTGCGGGGGTTCGAACTCGGTGAGGTCGTCACGGCGCCCGGGGTCGAGGACGCGAGCCTGCTGGACGCCGTTTTCCGGGCCGATCTCGCCGCCTTCGGGGGACAGCGCCCGGAACTCGCCTCCCGCTACCGCTGAAGGCCGCCGGGGTTCTCATCGAACACGTGCGGCCCCGGACGTGAACGCTGCCGCGCCCCGGAATCCGGGACGCGGCAGCGGGAACTCGCGTCAGTCCTTGTCGGTGACACCCTTGATGGCGTCCTTGACCTTCTCCCCGGCCTGCTTCAGCGAGCCCTTGGCCTGGTCCGCCTTGCCCTCGGCCTGCCACTGCTCGTTGCCGGTGGCGTCGCCGACGGCTTCCTTGGCCCGGCCCTTGAGCTCTTCGCCCTTGTTTTCCAGCTTGTCGTTCATCGCGTGCACCTTCCGTTGCGGCGACATTTCCGGATCGGCCAGTCGCCAAAAGGGCCTTGGCATCGGGTTACCCACTGGTCCGGGAACTACACATCGGCCGGGAGATGACCGCCCATCCGCTCGATCCGCTGGATCGCCGGTTCGGCGAGGACGCCGTGCACGATCACCGAAACGGCGATGGCCAGCGCCCCGACCCGCCACAGCACGTCCTGCTGCGGGACCGGCTCCCGGTCGAGGGCGTAGGCCAGGTAGAAGAGCGTGCCGATGCCGCGGACGCCGAAGAACGCGATCGCCGCCGTCGCCGGCCGTCCCGGCGACGGCGCGCCGAGCAGCGACAGCCAGCCGGCCAGCGGCCGCACCACCAGCACCGCGACGACCGCCAGCACCACCTCCAGTGGACGCAGGCCGCGCAGCAGGCCGTCACCCAGCGCCAGGCCCAGCCCCAGCAGCGCGATCGGGACGAACAGCCGTTCCAGCTGGTGGCCGAACGCGTGCAGCACGCCGTGGTACTCGTGCTCGCGCTCCTGCGTGCGCACCGAGACGGCGGCGACGAACACGGCCACGAACCCGTTGCCGTGGCCTGCTTCCGCGAGCGCGTAGGGTACGAAGGCGAGGGCGAGCAGGACGAGCCCGTCGGCGTACTCGGCCAGCCGCAGCCGGTCCGACGGCGTCCGGAAGATCGCCCAGCCCAGCACCCGGCCGGTGACCAGGCCGGCCACCACCCCGACGACCAGCGGCAGCAGCAGGTCCCCCAGCACCCAGGAGAGGTCCAGGCTCGGTTCGTGCCCCACCAGCGCCAGGCCGACGAGCACGAACGGCATGGTCAGGCCGTCGTTGAGCCCGGCCTCGGTGGTGAGGGTGAAGCGGATCTCGTTGTCCCGGGCCAGTTCCGGCTCGACGTCGGGGTGCGGGACGCCGATGTCGCCCGCCAGCACCGGGTCCGTCGGCGCCAGCGCGGCGGCCAGCAGCAGCGCCACGCCGGGGGCGAGGGCGAGCCACCAGTACCCGAGCACGGCGATCGCCAGGATCGACACCGGCATGGTGAGGGCCAGCAGCCGCCACGTCGAGCCCCACCGCCGCAGGCCGAACGGCCGGTCGACGGACAGGCCGGCCCCGGCCAGCGCGACCAGGATGCCCAGCTGCGCGAACGACTCCACGCCGTGCAGGTGGGCGGCGGGATCGCTCCAGCCGTTGCCGTAGGGCGCGGGCAGCGGCAGCAGCCCGAGCACGATCCCGGCGACGAGCATGACGAGCGGCACCGAGAACGGCCGGTCGGCGACCAGCTTCGGCACGATCGCCGCGGCCAGCGCGAGCAGGCCCGCCACCCCGAACAACACCGTCAACGACGACAAATTTCTCCTCCTGCCTGCGCGCTCCCCGCGCGGCCGGGTGCCCGCGAGCCGGGTAGCGTGGCCGGGGAGAGGCGCGCCGCGGCCCGGATTCCCGGCGCGCGAGCGGCGAAACCGGCGAGGAGGCCGCGGTGACGGCGACGAACGGGGCGGGCGGGCCGTGCCGGTTCTGCGGCAGGCGGCGCGACCCCCGGGTGCCCGGCCGCAACGGGCCGATCTGCGTGGACTGCGTCCGCGCCGGCCTGCGGGTCGTCCGCGACGGCGCGGACCGCGAGACCCCGGTGGGTGACGTGCTGGCGGCGGTGACGTCCCCGCTGGCCGCCGTCTGCGACTACTGCGGCCGCCGCGAGCGCCGCACGTTCCTCGGCCTCCGCCGTCCCCTCCTGCGCGTGGACTGCGCGGCGCGCGACGCGGTCATCTGCGTGGACTGCCTGGACCACGCGGGCGACGTCCTGAACGTCGCGCTCCGCGGCTCCGCCTGAGCCGACCCTCCGGGTACGCGAGTCGTCCGTCCGGGTACGCGAGTTGTCCGTCCGGGTACGCGAGTCGCGTGCTTGGAGAGGCATCTCGTGTGTCTGGGCGGGCATCCCGCGTGTCTGGAGGGGCGACACGGGGTTTGCGGGTGGGGTAGCCGGGCGGGATGACGTCCACTCGGGAGCAGCGCACGCGACCGGAGACCGCTTCGGTGGCTGGTCCCGTTCAGCGCGGGCCCGGCGATCTGCCCGGGCCGTGACCTGGTCCGGTTCTGCGCGAGCACGATGCCGGCGAACCTGCTGCGCGACCGGCGGTTCGAGCTTCCACCTCGGGTTCGAGCCGGTGCCGCGGTAGGAGCCGCGGCACCGGCTCGCCCGGTCACGCCGGAGCGGTGAACACGTACGAACCCGCGGGCAGGAAGTACGTCCCCGGCGCTGACGGCACGGCCTCGGCCGGCGCCACCACGCCCGCGGGCCGGGACGTCGGCACCACGACCGTGGCCGACGCACCCGCCGGGACGGTCACCCGCAGCGTCACCACCCCGTTCGCCACGGACCAGTCGCTGACCGCGCCACCGTAGGGCGTCTCGTACGCCGACTTCGCCGACGTCAGGCCCCCACCCGGCACCGGCGCGATCCGCAGCGACGCATAGCCGGGTGCGGCCGGCGCGAGGCCGCCCACCGAGCGGTAGAGGAAGTCGCCCACCGAGCCGAGGCCGTAGTGGTTGAACGAGTTCATCCCCGGGTCGTTGAACGAGCCGTCCGGCTTGATGCCGTCCCAGCGCTCCCAGACCGTCGTCGCACCGCGCCCGATCATGTAGCCCCAGCCCGGGAAGTCCGGCTGCAGCAGCACGCGGTAGGCGACGTCGGCGTGGCCGTGCGCGGCCAGCACCGGCAGCAGGTTCTCGACGCCGAGGAACCCGACGCTCAGGTGCCCGCTCGCCGCGGTAACGCGGGCCGCCAGCTTGTCCGCCGCCGGCTGGACCAGGGACGGCGGCAGCAGGCCGAACGCCAGGGCCAGGACGTACCCGGTCTGCGAGTTCGACCCGATCGTGCCGTCGGCCGCCACGAACCGCCGGGTGAACGCGGCCGCGACCTGGTCGGCGAGCGTCCCGTACGTCGTCGCTTCGGCGGGGTGCCCGGTGGCCGCCGCCATCCGGGACACCAGCCGGGCCGACCACGCGAAGAACGCCGTCGAGACCAGGTCCTGCGCCGTGTTGTCGTTGACGTTGAGCCAGTCCCCGTAGGTCTGGTGGTCGCGGATCAGGTCGGCGCCCGACGTCGAGCGCAGGTACTCGACCCACCGGACCATCGCGGCGAAGTGCTCCTGGATCACGCCGGTGTCGCCGTAGCGCTGCCACAGCGTGTACGGCACGATGACGCCCGCGTCGCCCCAGCCCGCCGTGCCCGAACCGCCCAGCACGCCCGGCGCGACGTCGGTGAACGACCCGTCGTCGTGCTGCGCGTCGGTCAGGTCGTCGCTGAACTTGCCGAGGAAGTTGGCCACGTCGAGGTTGAACGTCGACGTCCCGGCGAAGATCCCGATGTCGCCGGTCCAGCCGAGCCGCTCGTCGCGCTGCGGGCAGTCGCTGGGCACCGACAGCATGTTGGACCGCTCGCCCCAGAGGATGTTGTGCTGCAGCTGGTTCACCAGCGCGTTCGACGTCGTGAAGGTCCCCGGCTGCGCGCCGGACGTCCACATCGCCCGGCCGGTCAGCGTCGCGGCCGTCGGCGCGGACGGCAGGCCGGTCAGCTCGACGTACCGGTAGCCGTGCACGGTGAACCGCGGTTCGTACGTCTCCGGGCCGCCGGTGCCCGCCAGGGTGAAGCGGTCGGTGGCCTGGGCCGCGCGGAGGTTGGCCGTGTAGATCGTGCCGTCGGGGTTGAGCACCTCGGCGTGCCGCATGGTCACCGTCGTCCCGGCCGGCCCGGTGACGGACAGCCGGTTCCAGCCGCCGAAGTTCTGACCGAGGTCGGCCACCCACACGCCGGGTTTCGGCTGGGTCCAGGCGACCGGCTTGAACTCCTGCTGGACCGTGACGCCGTTGTCCACCTGGGACACCAGGTTCGGCCGGTCGCCGGTGCGCACGCGCGGCGCGGCCCAGCCGCGGTCGTCGAAGCCGGGCCGGTCCCAGCCGGTGGCGAGCCGCGCGTCGTAGGTTTCGCCCTGGTAGAGGTCGTCGGCGCGGATCGGGCCGTCCCCGGCCTTCCAGGTGCCGTCGGTCGCGATCGTGGTGCTCGTGCCGTCGGTGAACGTCAGCCGCAGCTGCGCCGAGTACCACGGTTCGGTGCCGTACTTCTGACTGCCGGCGATGCCGATGCTGCCCGAGTACCAGCCGTTGCCCACCAGCGCGCCGAGGACGTTCTCCCCGGTGCGGATCTGCCCGGTGACGTCGGAAACCCGGTACTGCAGCCGTTTCGTGTAGTCGGTCCAGCCGGGCGCGAGGACCTCGGTGCCGACCTTGACGCCGTTGAGGTGCGTTTCCTGCAGCCCGAGCGCGGTCGTCAACAGGCGCGCGCTCGCGACCGGCTTCGAGACCGTGAAGCTCTTGCGCAGCAGGGGAGCGGGGGCGCTGACAGCGACGTTCGCGCCCCACGGCCCGGTGCCGTAGGCGGTCAGCGCCCGCGCCGCGGGCCAGGAGCTGTCGTCGAAGGTGCGCTGCTGCCAGCCGTCCGGGCCGCTCTGGCTCGCCTTCCACGTCCCGTCGGTGACCAGGGCCGGTCCCCCGGGGACGGTCAGCTTCGCGATCGTCCCGGCCGGGCTCTGGGTCGTGTTCTCCGTGCTGACCGCGATGGTGTTCGCCCCGGCGGTCAGCAGGCTGCCGACGTCGACGACCGCGGCCGTCTTCCAGGAGTCGGCGACGCGCGGCGAATCGCTGACGCGGGTGCCGTTCACCCACACCGTCGCCGTGTCGTCGCCGGTCACGACCAGCGTGGCCTTCGCCGGGGCCGCGGCCAGGTCCAGGGTCCGGCGGAAGAACCGGGTCGACGGCGGCACCCCGCCGAGCGGATCGCCTTCGGGGTACCAGATCCAGCTCGCCCCGGCGAGGTCCGGGCCGGCCGTGGCGCGGCCGAGGAAGGCGCCGGTCCACTCGGCCGCCCGGATGGCGGTTTCGAAGCGCTGCACCGGGCTCCAGCCGGACGCGCGGCCCTGCCCGTCCCAGACGCGGACGCGCCAGGTGTAGGCGGTGAGGGAGGCGAGCGCCGGGCCGCCGTAGGCGACGTCGGCCTGCTGCGCCGAGGAGACGCGGCCGCTGTCCCAGACGTCGGTGCCGCCGGCGGACACCACGAGCTGGTACGCCGACTGCCGTTGCCCGGCCGCCGCCGACGTCAGTTTCCAGCCGAACCGCGGCTGCGCCGGGTCGACGCCGAGCGGGTTCACCCGGTTCGCGACCGTGGCGCTCGCGACCGCCAGCGGGGCCGCGCTCCCGGGGTTCGGGGTGGTGACGCCGGTGCCCCACGGTCCGGTCCCGTAGGCGCCGAGGTCCGCGGCCGCGGACCAGCCCCCGTCCGCGAAACCGGGCTGTTCCCAGCCTTCCGGGGCGGTCGTCGCGCTCTTCCAGGCGGCTCCGGTGGCCACGTCGGTGGTGGCCGCCGCCGTCTTGACCTGCAGCCGCCCGAGGAGGCCGGCCGGGCCGCCGGCGTTGCGGACGGCGACGGCGAGGGTGTTGACGCCGGGGACCAGCGCGGGCCGCAGCTCGACCGGCAGCGCCGTCCGCCACGAGTCGCTGATCCGGGCCGAGGAGGCCAGCGGCGTGCCGTTGAGCCAGACGTCGGCGGTGTCGTCGCCGGTGAGGACGAGCCGGGCGTCGGTGACCGCGCCGGCGGGGACGGTGAACGTCGTGCGGAAGTAGCGGGTGGCGGCCGGCGCGGCGACCCGGGCGTCACCCTCCGGGTACCAGATCCAGTGCGCGCCGGCGAGGTCCGGTGGCGGCGCGGCGCCGGCCGGGGGCGCCGCGGCGGCGGAAAGCGCCAGGATCGCGGCGAGGGTCGTGGTGGTGGCGCGCCAGAGCTTCGAGGGCAGCATGCAGGCTCCCTTGCGGCGGGGACGGGCGCCGGGCTTAGAACGTTTCAACCTCGGCGTGACTGGTGACTGTAATCAGAAGCTCACGCAGGAGCAATACTCCTTTGGTAGCCAGCTCGCCCGTCCCCGGGCACCCTAAATCGTTTCAGGTCGCCGTCGCCGCCGGGCGAACACGATGACGGCGGCCGCGCCCAGCAGCACCAGCGCGACCGGCAGCGCGGTGGGCAGCCACGGCCAGGCGTCCCCTTCGAACACGATGTCGTCGGTGGGCAGCTCCAGCACCTTCGCCGTCCAGCGCGCGGTCGCCACGTCGGTGTGGCGGGAAAGCCCGCTCACCGCGGTGTCGTAGGCGAAACCGGGCCGGTCGTGGACGTACTCGGGGGCCGGCCCGCCGGGTGGCGGCGTGACCCCGCGCGTCGCGCCGGGCACGAGCAGCCGGTCGAGGTCCGCCGCGGCGGCGAGGGAAGCCCGCGGCAGGAACGTCAGCCCGTGCCGCGACCGGATCGGCCCGCCGCCGGCACTCACGGACAGCGTGCGCGAGGACAGCGACTGTCCTTCGGTGTCGAACACCGACGCGAGCTCGATCTCGCCGACGCCGTTCGCGAGCAGTACGCCGATCCTGCCGGGGTGCCAGCGGAATCCGGCGTTGACGATCGCGGCCGCGTCCGGCATCCCGGCGGGCGGTGTGACCGGGACCGCGGTGCCGTAGCGGCGCCAGCCGATCGCCGCCGCGGCCTCGGCCGCCACCGGGCGCCCGGCCAGCCGCTCGACCCAGTGCAGCGTGCCGTCGATGCCGGAGAGGATCCCGGCGGTGGTGACGACGTCGCCGTCGTCGACGAACCGCTGCCCGCGAACCCAGTGCACGGCGGGGTAGTCGGCGGCGAAGCTGTCGACCTTGAGCCAGTGCGCGGTGGCCGGCCGCCCGTCCAGCAACCCGGCGGAGGCGAGCACCCCACCGCCGTTGCAGACGCTCAGCAGCTTCGCGCCGCGGGCGGCCTGCGCCCGCAGCCACGTCTTGACCGGCTCGGTGGACGCCTCGCCGAGGTCCGGGAAGGCGGGCACGACGACGAGGTCCGGCGCCTTGGCCCCGAGCCGGGCGGCGAGTTCGGCGAACCCGAAGTCCGGCACCAGGTCGAGGCCGCCGGTCAGCGGCTTCGGCTCGCGGTGCGGCGCCACGGTGTAGACGTTGAACCGGCCGGTGGTGGCCAGGATTTCGTACGGTGCGAGCGCGTCGGAAACGACGGCACCGCGATCGCCGACGACGACCACCGCGGTCGGCTTGGCCGGGTCGTAGGGCAGCGGCGCCGCGGCGGGGACGGGCCGCGGCGGGCCGGGGGCGTAGAGGGCGTCGATCGCTCCGAGAGCGGAGACGGTCGCGCCGACGGCGGGGACGACGAGCACGGCGGCCACCGCGGCGAGGACGAAAGCCAGGCGCTTCAGCATGATTCAGTGCCAGTACTCGGCGCGGCGCCACACCATGGCGGCCAGCATCAGGGGAACCATGATGACGTGCCCGGCCACCATCAGCGTGGTGCCGGAGATCGCGCCCAGCCAGTACGGCACGAGCAGCACGACGAACGGCAGGTACATCGCCGCGGCCATCTCGGCGATCCGCGGCCACGAGTGCCGGCGCAGCAGCATCGCGAGCACCATCGCCACGGTCATGTCCGTGGCCATCACGAGCGCGCCGGCGTCCGCGCGCCCGACGGGCGGCCACAGCGGGCCGAGCGCCACCATGCCGACGAGCATGGCAGCCACCATTTCGAGGTAGTGGCCGGTGAAACGGGCGAGCTTGCGGGTGGTGGTCCGGGTCGTTCCGGCAGTGGTCATGGTTTCCCTCCAGGTGGTCCTGGACGAGAATCCCGCCGGGCGGCCGCGGTGCCAGGTGCCGGAAGTCATGACCGGGGGTCATGGTCTACAGCAGGCCGAGGTCCCTCGCGCGCAACGCGGCCTGGGTGCGGTCCCGGGCGCCGAGCTTGCCCAGCACGTTCGTCACGTGGTTCTTGACCGTGCCCTCGGCGAGGAACAGGGCCGCGGCGATCTCGCGGTTGCTGCGGCCGTCGGCGAGCAGCCGCAGCACGTCGAGTTCGCGCTCCGACAGCGGCACGACCAGCGGCTGGGGCCGTGGCCGCGGGGTGTCCGGCAGCTGCGCGAACCGCGCCACCACCTTGGCCGCGACCGACGGCTGCAGCACCGACTCCCCGCGGGCCGCGGCCAGCACCGCCTCCACCAGGCGCGCCGACGAGACGTCCTTCAGCAGGTAGCCGACGGCACCCGCGCGAAGGGCGGCGAAGACGTCTTCGTCGTCGTCGAAGGTGGTCAGCGCGATGACCCGCACCTCCGGGTGCGCCACCCGCAGCCGCCGGGTCGCGGAAACGCCGTCGAGGACCGGCATGCGCAGGTCCATCAGGACAACGTCCGGGGTCAGCGCGGCCACCTGGTCGAGGGCTTCGGCGCCGGTCCCGGCCTCGCCGGCGACGTCGATGCCGTCGTGGGTGGCCAGCAAGGTGGCGAGCGCCTCGCGGAAGAGGGCCTGGTCGTCGACCAGCAGGACGCGGACCGGCGTCATCCGGGGATCTCCATGGTCAGTGCGCTGCCCCGGCCGGGTGCCGAGGTGAAGGTGAGGGTGCCACCGAGGTGTTCGGCGCGTTCCCGCAGCCCGACCAGGCCGAAGCCGGTCGACGCGCCGCCGCCGGTGCCCGCGCCCTCGTCGCGGATCTCCACGCGGACGGCCGAGGCGGTGTAGGCCAGCACGACGTCCGCGCGGTCCGCGACGGCGTGCTTGCGGACGTTCGTCAGGCCCTCCTGCGCGGCCCGGAACAGCGCTTCCCGCCGCTCGTCCGGCAGCGGGCGTTCGGTGCCGGACACCGTGAGCCGCGCCGTGATCCCGGCCGTTTCCGCGAGGGCTTTCAGGGCGTCCGGCAGAGGTGGCACCGGACGCGGTTCGCGCAACGCCTGCACCGAACGGCGCACGTCGGCCAGTGCGGTTTCGGCCTGCTCCTGCGCTTTCGCCAGCACCTCGTCGGCCTTCGCCGGATCCGTCGGCAGCACCGCCCGCGCGGCCTTCACCTGCATCTGGACGACGGTGAGCGAGTGCCCGAGGCCGTCGTGGATGTCGCGGGCGACGCGGTTGCGCTCCTGCGCCGTCGCGAGCCGCTCCGCCTGGGCGGCGTAGTCGCGCAGCTTCGCGTGCGCTTCGGCGAGTTCGGTGCGTGAGCGCTGTTCCCGCAGCAGCAGTTCGGTGATGATCGCCGCGAACAGCACCGAGATGAACGTGCCGATGCCTTCGCGCAGCCCTTCGCCCAGCGACATCCCGAGGTGCACGAGCGGGACCACGGCGATGACGAGCGCGATCGCGGGCCGCGGCAGGCGCAGCAGCACGCACTGGCTGACCAGCACGACGAGGAACAGCGTCGCCCCGACCCCGGCGTCCTTCGTGAACAGCACGAAGGCCAGCGGGAGCTGGACGACGACGTAGATCGCACCCCGGAGCGGCCGGCCCCGCACCCAGGCGAAGCCGGCCGTGGCGAGCAAAGCGAACACCGCGCCGAGCACCAGGGCGAGCACGGGTTCCCCGGACCCGAGGACCCCGAGCCCGAACGAGAGGAAGGCGCCGCAGGTCAGCACCCCGAGGGCCCGGTTCATGCGGTCACTGTGCGGGCTGCGGGGCCGGCGGTCAACCACGAAAGCGTTCACACGGCCGTTCGACACCGCCGCCCTTACGCTGGGATCGACGGCCAAGCCGATTCGGGGGTTTGACATCGATGTCAGTGCTCTGGGGCGTCTCCTTCGACGCCACGCCGCTGTCCGGGGTCGTGGTCGAGTTCCTCAAGACGGCCCGCCGCTTCGCCGCTCGCGGCCACCGCGTCCACCTGGACCTCGGGTACGACATCAAGGCCGACAAGGGCGCGTTCTTCCGGCCCTACCGCGACGAAGGCCAGCTGCTGCCGGAGTGGGTCACGCTCGACCGCGTCGAACGCGTCGACGAGATCCGCGGCTACGACCGCGGGTTCGTCGAGCGCGTCCTGCGTGACGTCGTCCAGGGCGGAGACGGGACCCTGCGCCCGGAGATCGACCGGGTCGCCGGCGAGCTGGCGGACCGGATCGTGGCCACCTGGGAACGCCTCGGCGTCACGATGGTGATGGTGGAGAACGGCACCCTGCCCGAGAACATCGCCTACACCGAAGGGCTGTACCGGGCGATCGGCCGCTACGGCGCCCGCCACCGGCTCGGCCGGTTCGTGTTCTGGCGCGACCACGACCTGATGTGGCAGAGCGAACCGGGGATCGCCAAGTACGGCCGGTTCCCGTACCCGGGCGTCCCCGCGCCGCGCAACTCCCCGCACGTCCACTACTTCGCGCTGCACGAGCAGGCGAAGGCGCGGACATGCGAGTGGGTGCCGGCCCTGGCGAACATCGACGTCCTGCCCAACAGCTTCGCCATCGCCCCCGCGCGGATCGACGAGCGCAACGCCGGTTTCCGGCGCGACCACGGCATTCCCGAGGACGTCCCGCTGCTGGCGCGGATCACCCGGATCATCCCGCAGAAGCGCATCGACCGGGACCTGCACCTGCTCGCGCTGCTGCCGGACGCGTGGCTGTTCGTCGCCGGCGACGTCGAGGAGACGCCCACCGAGCACGCGCGGCTCGTCGACCTCGCGACGCGCTTGGGCGTGCGCGAACGCGTCGTGTTCGGCGGCTGGCTGACCCCGTACGACACCGCCGTTCCCGGCCGGTACTCCGTGCGCGACCTGCTGGCGCACGCGACCGTCGTGTCGTTCCTGACCTCCTACGACTACGAGAGCTACGGCAATCCGGTCAGCGAAGCGATCGCCTCCGGGACGCCGTACGTGACCAGCGGGTACGAGCTCTACGACGTCGTCTACGGCAAGTTCCGGGCCCCGGTGCTGGACATCCGGGCCCGCGACCTGCCGGACGCGGCGTTCGCCCGTGAAGTCGCCGAGCTGATCACCGACGAAGGGAAACGAGCCGAAGTGGTGCGGGTGAACTCGGAACTCGGGCAGGCGCGGTTCGGCGCGCGGGTCGTCGACGACCTCGTCGACCGGCTGTACCCGCCGCCGATGGGGGCGGCGACGCGGCTGAGCGTCGTGCTGCCGGTGTACGACGAAGCCGCGAACCTGCCGGAGGTGCTGCGGACCCTGCACGACCAGCGCGACGGCGACGCGCCCCTGGACAAGAGCCGGTACGAGGTGGTGCTCGTCGACAACAACTCCACCGACGACACCGTGGCCGTCGCCCGCGCCTTCGCGGCCGCGCACCCGGACCTGGCCCTGCACGTGATCCACGAGCCGGAGCAAGGTGTCTCGTGCGCGCGGCGGGCGGGGATGGACTTCGCCGCGGCCCGCAGCCGCAACCGGCCCGAGTCCGACCCGGGGGAGCGGTTCTACCTCGTGTCGGCCGACGCGGACTGCCGCGTCGACCCGCACTGGCTGAGCGAGCTGTTCGCCGCGATGGAGTCGAGCAAGGCCGCGATCGGCGTCTGCGACTACTACTACAACGCCGGCCACTTCACCGGGCGGCCACGGTTGTGGGACGCGATCCAGCGGACCCTGCGGTGCCGCGCGGTCACCTTCGCGCTCTTCGGCGGCTTCCCCGACGGCAAGGGCTTCGCCGTCGAGCGCGACGCCTACGAGCGCGCCGGCGGCATCGAGATCTTCTACCAGCTGCAGGACGGCAGGTTCGTCAGCCACCTCTCCGACGACTGGGACTTCGGGATCAAGGTCGCCAGCGGCGGCGACGCGATCACCTACGCGCCGCGCTCGCGCGTCGAGATCAACCCGCGGCGCGTCGACCACGCCATCGACGAGGTGATCGCCGGCCGGGCCTACGGTTCGGACGGCATCATCGTCATGCGCGACATCCGGCCGTCGGCGCCGCCTGTTGCCGCGGATTTGTCCGAAGCCGAGGCCGGGCAGGCGTGGGAGTTCTCCGTGAAGGACTTCACGCCGAAGAACACCATCCTGCCGGTACTGCTGACCCCGGCCCTGCTGGAGGACGACGCCGTCATCGCCTTCTTCGGCGCCGATCTGGCCACCCGGCTGGCGCGGCGGATCGCCGAGATCCGGCACGAGATGCGCGTCGTCGACTTCACACCGATCCACGCCTACAAGACACCGTCCTACCGGCTGTACTTCGAATTCGCCGACGAGCTGTTCGCCTGCCTGCGGCGGCACGTCGGCGAGGACATCGGGCACCCGCCGCCGTTGCCGCCCTGCCTGGCCGAGGTCCCGGCCGAGCGGTTCGCGGAGTTCGTCCGCTACTACTGCGAGGACCGCGAGTCGGGCGAGGCCCACAACTACTTCGGCAACGGAGGGGTGTTCTGATGACACTGAGCTACGAAGCGGCGATCGGCTCGCTGCACACGATCGACCCCGCGTGGCCGCGCCCGGCGGTGCTCGACGTCCTCGAAGCGCCGGAGAACCGGCACCTGCTGGACTTCGTGCAGGAGGACCCGTTCGGGGCGCACGTGTTCCCCGGCAACGTGCCCGGCTCGCCGGCGGAGTTCCTGGCCGACCTCGACGCGCAGCTCGCGTCCGGCGGCCCGATCCACCTGTGGTCCTACATCCCGACGTGCGCCTACCGCTGCCGGTTCTGCCAGTACCCGGTGGTGCTGGTGAAGGGCAGTCCCGAGGTGGCGTACGAAAAGGCGAAGTCCTGGGTCGACCTCAACATCGCCGAGGCGCAGCTGTGGCTCGACGCCGTGCCGAACCTGCGCGGCGCCGAGGTGGGGGAGTTCAACGTCTTCGGCGGCACGCCGTCGCTGCTGCCGGAGCCGGAAATCCGGCGGCTGCTGGAGTTCTACCGCGAGAACTTCGGGTTCACGCCCGCGACGACGATCCGGTTCGAGGGCGACCCCAGCACGTTCACCCCGGCCAAGCTCGAACTGCTGCGGGAACTGGGCTGCACCAAGCTGTCCAGCGGGGTCCAGTCGTTCGACGACCCCGTGCTGCGGCTGTGCGGACGCGAGCACACGGCGTCGATGTGCGTCGACTTCGTCCGCAACGCTCGTGCGCTGGGCTTCGAGTGGGTCAGCATCGACCTGATGTACGGCCTGCTCGACCAGACGCTCGACAGCGTCCGGCGGGACCTCGACGTCGTGCTGGAGAACGAAGTCACCGCGGTGGTCTGCACGAAGCTGCACCTGGCGTCCTACAGCGACACCCGCACCGGCGTCACCGGCGAGAAGCCGGCGGCGTGGCAGCTGCCGTCCTACCGCGACAAGCTGGTGCGCGACGGCCACCGCTGGCCCGCGCTCGGCGAGCAGTACCAGATGCGGGAGCTGCTCACCGAGGGCCTGCGGGCCGCGGGCTACACCGAGCACCCGACGATGTACTTCGCCCGCGACGGCCTCGGGCCGGAGAAGTGGAAGGCCATCATGGTCGACCAGGACAAGCAGGAAGCCGAGGTGGCGATCGGGCTGGGCGGCAGCTCGAGCTGCCGCGCGTCCGAGGCGATCACCGACGTGAACTCCCGCCGCTACACCGAAACCGTGCTCGCCGGCCGGATCCCGCTGGGGTCGGCGACGCGGTTCACCCCCGAGGCGCAGGAGGCCCGGGCGGTCAAGATGGCGCTGACGACGTTGCAGCCGGTGCGGGATTCCCTGCACCGTTCCCGGTTCCCGGGAAGGTCGCTGTTCGCGGAGCCGTGGCTGGGCAAGTTCCGTTCGCTGGCTTCGCGCGGCCTCGTCCGCATCGGACCGGACGCCGTCGAGCTGACCCCGGCGGGGGAGGTGCTCGTCGAGGCGATCATCACCACCGAACTCTGAAGATCACTGCATCGGGTGACACACGCCTCGCGGGGATCGGGCACGGCGGGCAGCATGGACTCCGGATCTGTTCCTCCCGAGATCGGAGCCCGGATGAACCTGGTCGTGGCGGGACAGCGGCTGGCGGGCGCGGCCGCCCTGGCGGCGCTCGCGGCGGTGGTGGTCGTGGCACCGGCCCGAGCCGGCTACGCCCTGGCGGACACGAACTACGCGGGCACGCAGATCGCGCGGCACGAAGGCGTCCAGGGGACGCCCCGGGACGACCTGGCCGGGCAGACGCTCGGGCACGACGTCAGCGGGCACCAGGGCCCGGTCGACTGGCCCGCGGCGGCCGGCGCGGGCGCGAAGTTCAGCTACGTCAAGGCGACCGAGGGCACCGGGTTCGTCAACCCGCAGTTCGGCCAGCAGTACGACGGTGCGCACGCGGCGGGGATCATCCGCGGCGCGTACCACTTCGCCCGTCCCGACGTCTCCGGCGGCGCCGAGCAGGCGGCGTACTTCATCGCCCACGGCGGTGGCTGGCAGGGGGACGGCACCACCCTGCCCGGCGCCCTGGACATCGAATACAACCCCTACGGCGACGTCTGCTACGGCAAGAACCCGGCGGACATGACGGCGTGGATCGCGGACTTCACGCGCACGTACCTGGCCAAGGTCAGGCGCAGCGCGCTGATCTACACGAGCACGGCGTGGTGGAAGCAGTGCACCGGCAACACCGGCCGGTTCGGCGGCACGAACCCGCTCTGGCTGGCCCGGTACGCCCCGGCGATCGGCGAACTGCCCGCGGGCTGGGACAAGCAGAGCATCTGGCAGTTCGCCCGGGGTGGCGGGCTGCCGGGCGACCAGAACTACTACAACGGCCCGATCGGCCGCGTCCAGGCCCTGGCGAAGGGTTAACGCCGCCGGCGCAGGTCGGGCCACGGCGGCCGGAGCACCATGGCGATCCCGGCGAAGGTGGCGGCGACCAGCCCGACACCCACGCCGAGCAGGGCGACGCGCGTGGCGTCCACCGCCGGTGCCCACTGAGCCCGGCCGTCGCGGACCGCGAACACCCCGACCGGCCGGTGGACCGGGATCACCGTGGTCCCGTCGGGGGTTTCGTACGGCTCGCCGAAGAGGCGTGGTTCGGTCATGCCCACCATCGAACGGGAAACCGCCGCCGCTGACAAGATCGGACAAAACCCTGTCGCTTCCGTGACCGGCTGCTTACGATCGGCTGCGAGGTCTTCGTCGTTCGTCCTTTGTGGACTCGGGAGGCGCCGTGCGCAGATTCGCTCTTCTTGCCGTGGTTTCCGCGGCGGTCGTCTTCGTTGCGCCGGGCGCAGCCGGGGCCGGGCACGCCTGGTTCACGTCGTGGGCGCAGTCGCAGGACGGCCGGGCCGACGCGCCGGTCACCAGTCAGTCGCTGCGGATGGTCATCCACCTCGGCCAGGGCGGCGACGCGGTCCGCGTCCGGTTCCAGAACACCTTCGGCACCGGGTCGCTGACCATCGGGCACGCCACGGCCGGGCCGAGCGCGGGCGGCGCCGCGGTCTCCTTCACGCGTGACCTGACCTTCGCGGGCCGTCCCGCCGTCACGATCCCGGCCGGCGGCGAGGTCTGGAGCGACGAGACCAGGCTCGCGACGCGGCCGGACGCCGACCTGGCGGTGACCATGGCGGTCGAGGGCACGGCGGTGCCCGGCCGCCACGGCGCGGCCCTGCGGGACAACTACCTCACGCCGCCGGGCTCGGGCGACCACACCGGCGACGCCGCCGGTGACGCCTTCACGAGCACGGTGGGCTCGACGTACGTCGTCAGCGCCGTGGACGTGCACAACGCGGCTCTGCGAGGTGTCGTCGTCCCGTTCGGCAGCTCGGTCGTCGACGGCATCGGCAGCACGAACTGCGGGCCGGGCTGCACCGAGTCCGGCGCCAACCGGCGCTGGACCGACGACCTGGCCCGGCGGATGGTCGCCTCGGGCGTCCCGCTCGCGGTGGCGAACGCCGGCGTCTCGGGCACGACGAGCGCCCGGTCGTGCCCGGCGATGCCGCCGTCGGTGGCGGGCCTGGACGCGTCGAGCCGGCTGGACCGCGACGTCCTGGCGCTGCACGGCGTCACGGCGGTCATCTACTACTACGGCACGAACGACCTGGCGTACGGCTGCGACGCGGCGACGATCCTCGACAGCTACCGGGCGGTGTTCGCGCGGCTGCGGGCGGCCGGCATCGCGGTGTACGTCACGCCGAGCACGCCCCGCCCGGGCTACTCCGACCAGGCGAACCTGGCCCGCCACGAGATCGCGCTGTTCGTCGGGCGCTGGAACACCTGCGGCGGCACGTGTTCGGGCGTGGTGGACTTCGACACGGTGCTGGCGGACCCGCTGAAGCCGAACAGCATCCTCCCGGCCTACGACAACGGCGACGGCATCCACGCGAACGCGGCGGGCCAGCAGGCCCTCGCGGACTTCGTGTCGCTCCCGATGCTCGCCCGATCCGGGCCGGATCTTCACACGATGGGGTGACGCGGCGAGTCGGAACGGCGGGACTGTGCCCGCGGGTCCCCAGAGTACGTCGGGTGATGAACGAGTCGATGGACGACGCCGGGTGCTGCCTGCTGTCGGTGGCCTGGAACGTCGCCCCGCTGGCGGAAGGAGAACCGGGCACCCGCCGCACCGACCTCCGCCGGACGCTGGTGGCGGCGTGCCGCACGGCCGGCCACGGCGCCCGCGACTGGGCAGCGCGCCACGGAACGGGCACCGAGACCGAGTACCGCCCGTTCCTGCAGCTGGCCGACGTCGCCTACGAGATCGCGACGCTGTTGGTGCTGGTGGAGGACTTCCTGGTGCCGGACCTGGAACGCGAGCACCGCAGGTGGGCGGAGATCGAGGAGCTGACGACCCGGTTGACGGAGCTGGCGGACTGGACGTCGGCGTTCCTCCTGTCCGACGCGTCCCTGCGCCTGTAAGCCGCGCTGCCCGGGCGGGCACGCAGGATTGCCCCGATCGTCACCCGGACGCGGGTGGGACCGCGCCTCCGGGTGGTCGATGCTGGCGACGTGGTCAGGGCGAGGCGGACGGCGGACGACCCGGGTGGCGCTCGACGGACCGCCGCCGACCCCGGGGTGCGCGACACCGGCCCGCCGTCGTCGGCAGCCGGCACCGGAGCGGCCCTGCGCCTGCAGCGGACAGCGGGCAACCAGGCGGTCGCCGCGCTGCTGGCCGGCCGGAAGGCGGCGGGCCCGATCGTGGCCGTCCAGCGTCGCACCGCCCAGGAGATCTACGACTCCCACAAGGACTGGGGCGGGCTGAACCTCAAGGAGGAGGCGCTCGCGGCCGAGCTCGCCACGCTGTTCCAGGGCGGACAGTACGGCGTGGTGCTCGCGGTGTTCCAGCTGCCGTCGTTCGCTTCGAGCGACAAGGACGACGTCGCGCAGGAGATGGTCCGGGGGCTGGCGGTCCTGCAGCTGATCGCCGCCGCCCGCACCGAGCCGGGCCGTCAGCTGATGTCGCTGATGGCGGCCGAGCTGGCGGGCGGCTGGTCGACGGCGGACGAGGTGGACAAGGCCAACGTCCTCAGGGCGGTGACGGGCGACCAGGCCGCGCGGTCGATCTACAACCGCGCCCGCATCCTGAAGATCAAACAGGAGTCGGCAACCGACCTCGAAGCACTGGCCCGCCTGTTCGACGACGACGAGCTCGTCGACGACGGCACGGTCCAGAGCAGGCTGACGGTGGTGCTGGCCGTGACCGAGCACCTGGTGATCCCCGGCCTGCAGACGGGAATCGACTTCAGCGACACGGGCTTCGCCGGCGACCGCACACCCCACGGACCGGGCTTCCGCGACCCGCACCCGTCGAGCCAGAACCAGGTGGGCCACTTCCTGACGGCCACGGGCCTGCAGTACTCCCCGGCGGTGGTGTCCCGCGAGATCCCCTACTTCGGCACGATCCGCCGGATGGTGGCGGCCCCGGCGGCCCTGTCCGACCAGGACGTGGCCCTCCGGCTGACGATCGGCCACGAGAAGGGCCCGGACCCGGACGGGATAGCGGCGTTCGTGAACATCGTGGTCACGGGCGTGGCCGAGCGCTGGGCCGCCGGTCCGGAGGGCGAGACGGAGGAGCAGCGCGAGAGGCGCATCACCAAGGCGATCGAGAAGGAGGTCAACCGCCAGGTCGGCGAGATCATCGCGGCGTTCAGGGCCCAGTTCCAGGCCTGCACGGACGCGGACGTGGCTGCCTGGCAGGACGCACTGGCGGCGTTGGGCATCGGAGCGACGTTGAACATGACGGCGGCGGAGGTCCCGTTGGGGCGCATCGCGGTGGACCCGGCGATGCGGGGCAACAGCCGCCAGGATCTGAGGTTGAGCCTGGTGGGCTGGCGTTTCGGCCAGCTGATCCAGGGAGGCGGCCTGCCGGACCGCCACACCGCGGCCGGATGGCTGCGTGCGAACCTGGGCCCCCACTGAGGTTGCGCACCGGTCCGCGTGACCGTTACGGGCGCGTCTTGACGCCCACCCCGGCGTAGAGGCCGTCTTCCTCGGGATCGACGACGGCGGCCAGCCGGTCCGGCCGCCAGTTCGCGGAGGTGGTGAGCCCGGGTTCGACGAGCTCGAAGCCGTCGAAGAGGGCGAGCACTTCGGCTTTCGTCCGCGGGTAGATGTGGTCCTGGGTCGAGCGCATGGTCTCGGCCACGCGCGGATCGCGCAGGACGGCGAAGTCGTTGGTGAGGTGGGTGAGCGCGAGGTAGCTCCCCGGCGCCAGGACGTCCCGGTAGGCGGCGAAGACACCGCGCACTTCGGGGAGGTAGTGCCCGAGGGTGATGGCGAGCAGCCCGACGGGCCGTTCGAAGTCGAGCAGCTTCCTGACCGGTTCGGACTTCAGGACGGCGGCGGTGTCGGTGGCATCGGCTTCGAGGGCTTCGGCGTGCGGGTTGTCCTTGAGCAGCATGACACTGTGCGCGACGGCAACGGGTTCGTAGTCGACGTAGACGACTTTGGCTTCCGGATCGACCCCTTGGGCGACTTCGTGGACGTTGCCGACGGTCGGGATACCGGAGCCGAGGTCGAGGAACTGCCGTACGCCCTGATCGAGCATGAACCGCACGACCCGCCGCAGAAAGGCCCGGTTCCGCCGCGCAACCCCGGCCACGTGCGGCTGGATGGCTTCGAGTTTCCGGGCAACATCCCGGTCAGGAGCGAGGTTGTGCGCCCCGCCGAGCAGGTAGTCGTAGATCCGCGCAGCACTGGGCCGCGAGAGATCGGCCCCGGGCGGAATCCAGTCGGCAGTTTCCTCATCGCTCACGAAGGCCCCCTCCCACTCACCGGCCGGCTTACTTTACCGGTTCGTGGGTCGTGCATTCGAGGCCATGGGGTGGGTCTGGGTGGTCGTGGTCGGGGGAGCGGGTGCCGGTCGTCGGGTGCCCGGATACGACGAAAGCCACGTTTACCTGCGTAAACGTGGCTTGTCCGTCGGGCTGACAGGATTTGAACCTGCGACCCCTTGACCCCCAGGACGGGGGAGTCGGGATTTTCGCAGCTCAGGGCCCGTGCACGTGATCAACTGGCGTGTTAGAAATGCCTGGTCGTTCACCGGCGTGCGCGACGTGTGGTCCCCTGATGGTCCCCAAGGTCGGACTTGGTCGACCAGATCGCGATGATCTGCTCCGGGGTTCTGCTCGACCTCGGCGTTCCTGTCTCTTAGGTGCGCTGAGCTGCGGTTTTGTCTGTCATCAGTTCTCGCGGGTGCTTGCCTCTTTCTGACCTCTGACGGCCTGGAGACGGCCTGGCGGACCCCAGCCACACCCTGCCCTGCATCCCGATACGAAGCCTCCACGCGGCCGGTGGTACCGGGTCAAGACACGCTTTCCCGTCTTGACGCGGTGCTACCGGCCGTTGTCACGATCAGGCGTCGGGATGGAGGTCCCCAACGACGGTGCGTAACAGAGATCGACTCCCAAGCGACCCGATTGTCACCACCGCTCGTAGCTCGCCGAGGAGGCCGGGATGGCTCAAGGGACTCGTGTGCCGCCGCGCGGCGCTGCGCTGAGTGACCCGCTGGCGGCCGCACCGCCCGGCCGGCGGGCGAAGCGGAGCGGCAGCCCGCCGTGTCGGAAGCGGATGCGGCCGCCAAAGCGAGGGGCTACATAGGCGACAGGCGCGCCGCCACCGGCGGCGCGCCCTTGATCCCATAGAGCCAAGTTCGGCAGGTAGAGGCGCAACGTTGTCTATTGCCTTGTCATAAGACCGACCATCACTCTCCAGTCAAGGATCATCGATGGCATTCGACCCCCGCGGCGCACTCGAAGGCACGCCTTACCTTTTCTCGGACGACTGCGATATTCGGACAGAAATCGACAAGCTCACAGGCGCACAAGCTGACATCTCTCGACGATTAACCGTTGTCATAAAGAACCTGCAAAGTCGCGGCCTTCTTCGTGATATTCGAACGCAGACTCGAAGTCGCGAAGTCTTCGAAACAAACGCCCTTGAAGGGGTTGGTCCAAACTTTAGGACCACTGTCGATATCTTGAAATCAAAGCCCGCTGAAATCGCCCTCCAGAGGGTTCGCGAAGGCATGTTGCTTGACAGCATCACAGCCGAGCGCAAGATACTTGACGTCATTGGAATGAATGCCGCCAAAGATTTGGCGTCACGTCTAGCTTCATCAAGTGATTATCGCGGGATTACCGAGTCCGAGATTAGGTCTTTCCATGCGATCATCTCTGCGCAAGAGATTTTCGCCGGCAAATACCGAACGGGCCACGTCGAGATCCATAAAGCCAAACACAAGCCACCTCATCCAATAGAAGTCCCAAGGCTGATGGCTGACATGGTGACATGGTCGAACAATTCGCTAGATATCACGCCGCCGATCTTGCGTGCGGCAGTTCTTCATGCCTGGTTGACTCACATTCACCCATTTGACGACGGAAATGGTCGCACGGCTCGCCTGCTCGTCAACATGCTTATGACCCAAAGTGGCCTGCCTCCTGTTATTGTTCGCCACAACGCGGACCGAGGAACTTACCTTGACGCTCTCGCGCTCAGCGATGTAGCTGGGGATATCCTCCCGTTCTGCGGAGTTTTCATAACTGCCTTGAAGCGGCACATTCGCCAGGTTGAGAAACCGCAATTCATGCGCCAGCTATTTATTGACGAGATGAAGGCTCGAGGAAGCTCTCTTTTCGATGCATGGAAGTCCGCAACGGCAGCCTTTATTGAGCAGCTAACTTCCGCACTATTTACCTATCGCCTCAAAGTTGAAAAGGTCGGCGATATCGACCGAACCTCATTCGAACTCCTTCGTGGCGGCGACCGTGAGGGAAACGTCTGGTTCTTAAAGATCTCCGATGGGGCGGGGCGAGAGCTGCTCGTTTGGTATGGATACTCTTCATACGAGACTGCACGCTTAATTCCCTGGAAAGGGCATATGCCGTCAATGTACTTCTCTGTTCGGAATGACGGGCAACAGATGATTCCCTATCGAAGAGTAACCGACTACGAGTTGGACGGCCTTCATGAACTACTAATTGTTCCGGAGGTGCCGGCGCGTGTATATGCATTGTTTAACACTCTCAAGAGTGGACAGATTGCCGACTCGGCCGACTATATCGCGGAAACGATATCGCGATCATTCTCTAAAGGAGAGATACCACTTATTCGCACAACGGGCATTTAACTAGTAGCACGCTTGGCAACTGCGCTGCGTTTGCCTGTCGGCCTCGCTTAGGTGAAGTAGGGTAAAGAATCCATCGAGAAGGCGTGTTCGATTCGCAATCGAATCGACCGGTGAATATTAAGGTTCTCTAAATCGGCAGGGTCGACCCAGAATACTTCCTTACTTTCACTGCTGGTACGCAGATCGCCACCCATCACGTTGGCACGAAAGCAAATAGAGAACTCCTGGCGAACTTCACCGTCGTCGTAGGCAATCACGTGCTTCGGATCGGAGTACAGGCCAATAACCCCTGTTACTTCGCATTCAATGCCGGTCTCCTCGCGGACCTCACGAACCGCTGCTTCGGCCAGCGTCTCGCCGAGCTCTAGTTGGCCACCCGGGATCGAGTACAGGTCATTGTCGGTGCGCCTGATCATCAAGATTCGGCCTTCGTCGTCCTGGATGAACGCCGAGACCGCTACCGCGATGCTGTTGGCCTTAGGTGCGTTCGGGTCGTTGTAGTAGTCGACTCGGGTCATGCTGCCTCCTAGAAGGTGGCCGGCTTGGCGAGGTTCCAGACTGATTCGAAGCTCTCCGAGTAGGTCTCGAAGAGGTCCCCGGCGGAGAGTCTCCGCAGGTGGAGAGATGGGGCGTGGGCTCCCTGGAACCCGTACACGTGCGTGTTGATGATCATCTCGTCGTCGAACCGGAAGATTGAGTTGTAGAGCGTCGTGTTGTGGAACCGCATCTCCACACCGTCGACTCCGACAAGCGGCCGGTAGGACGCCAGGGCATTGCGGATGCGCGCCGCGAGCGTCCCGTCGCCCAGCTGCTCTTCCTCGCCGCGCAGGGCGACGCTATCCCCTTCCGGGTCGCCGAACACGAGCCGGATTCGAGCGCCGGCCGATGCCTTGGCTATCAGGTCCTTGATGAACCGCGGGCGTTCGACCAGGAACAGCGCTGCGTGGACCAGGATCTCGACGGTCTCTGAAGCTTCCTTGATCAGCCGGTCCCACAGTTCGACGGGGACGGCGTTGCGGTGCGGGAAGACCTGTACAAGCTCGGCGGCGGCCGTCTCGGCCTTGCGCTCCGGAGCGACCGAGTCCGGCCACAGGTAGGTCTCTGACTCGCGGGCCATAGCGGCGATCTTGTGCCGGTGCTTGGGGTAGGGCGTCCGGTTCTTGGTGATCCAGCGCTCGACGGTCTTCTGATCGACCCCGACGGCCTTGGCGACCTGCTCCAACGTCAGGCCGTTGCGCAGTAGCGCATCACGCAGACGTTCGTTCGGCATCGCCACCCCTTGGGACGTGTAGGGACGTCTTCGACGGTACCAGGGACGTCCCAAGATGTCCCGCCACGTGGTGATCACGTCCCGCGTTTAGGCGGAGATTGGGTGTCAGGTTGCCGGGGCAGGCCCGGTGCCAGGACACCGAGGAGGTAGGCGTGACCATTGAAACCGCCGTCCGGCCGACTGGCTTGGACAAGCGGGCGGTCCCTCGCCGACGTGCGGCGTAGGCGCGGCGTGGCATGCGCGACACGGTTCAGATCCACGTCACGGCTGATCTGCCGATTCGCGTCCGGGCGCTGACGTACGCAAACCGCGCGGAAGTCCGGTTCGGCAAGGCGTTCCCGGTGGTCCTGCTCGTGGACTCCGACGCCATCGCCGTACTGCGGAGGGAACTGGACGAGGTCAGCGCGGCACTGGACGCCGCAGCGGCACGAGGCGGAGAACCGCCCGAAGAGACCAACTAACAGACGACACAAGGGAATTCAGCATGGCTATCGACAAGGGACACCGGTTCAGCATCGACTTCGACGACGCGTTCACGCAGGGCCTGGTGATGGTAGGCGAAGTGTCGCCGGACAACGAGTACCAGTCGCGTGAGGACCGGGCCGCCAATCGCCCGGTGCGGCAGCGGGTCGACGAGGTGACCGGTAAGCGGCAGTGGAAGGTCACGGTCACCGACCCGGCCGAGTCCCGCGCAAAGCGGGCTTCGTTCGAAATCACGCTTCTCGCCGACGTCCAGCCGGTGCCGACGACGGCGGAGGCGCTGCCCGGCATGCGGCCGATCGAGCTGGACGGCCTGACGGCCGAACCGCGCGTGGCTGGGCAGGGCGAGTTCAAGTACCAGTCCTACGTGTTCCGCGCGACCGGGTTCAAGCAGGCCACCAGCAGTGCGAAGCCGTCTCGGTCCGGTGGGTCCGGTGAGACGGCGAAGGCAGCGTGACAGGCATGGGCTTCCGCGAGCGGGTCGAGGCGTGGGAGCAGGCGTATCGGGACTACATGGCCGCGTGGGAACACGGCCGTGCGGTGCTGTCGCCGGTGAGTGCGGCGAACACGGCGAATGCGGCTCGGCGAGTGTCGCGGGCGTGGCACGAGCTGGCGCAGGTGCGCGGGTTGCCGTGGTGGTGTGTGGCGGCGTTGGAGTCGGCGGCCGAGGGGTTCGCCGACCTGGCCCGGGAGTGGGAACGACATGACGGCAACGTGGGACGGGCTGGGGCTGCGCTGGACGGTCGGGGCGGGTACCGAGGTGACGGTGGAGGAGACCGGGACGGGCGCATCGTGTCCGCCGGTTCTGGTGCTGGCCGGTGGGCTGTGCGTGGTGACGCTGGTGCCGCCGGAGGACCAGAACGCCTGGACGGGCTGCGCGGTGTTCCTTCGCCGACTCCGCGACCACGCCGAGGACCTGGCGGCGCTGCTGGAAGCCCGCGCGGAGAGGCGTGACAGTGCGCAGGACTGAGCCGAAGACGCTCCGGGACGCCCACGAGGTCGTGATGGACCGCCGGCCACCCAACGACGCGAACCCGTCGGTGTGGCTGGCGTTCCGCCTCGGCAACGCACGGCTCTACAAGGCCGTCGCGGACGTCGACCGGGGTCATCACCACGAGGCGCTGTACTGGGCCGGATACGAGGAACGGAAAGCGGGTGAGATCTCGGCAAACCTTCAGGCGCAGGGCAAGCCTGCTGATTAGTCGCATGTAGACGACTGGAAATTCAACAGTACTAGCGAAAACGCACGCTATGACGTGCGGCGATGAAACACGTCCTGATGTGGGTGCGTGTGATCCGTTAAGGCGCAGAAGCGGTGCCTGGCTACCAACCTTGCCGCTCCTGCGCTGTCCACAACCAGCGGAAGTGAACAATGACAACGCTAAACGACGACAACCGGCGAGCGTCAACGGGGGTCACCCGAACGCGCTGCGCCTCCTGCAAACGATTCGCCAAACTCCTGCCCGGCGAGACCCAGTGCGCCCCCTGCTTGGGAATGCTGCCGCTGGACCTCGACGTGAAGCGGGGTGGTCGGTGATGTCTCCCGGCTTCGCGGTAGTGGCCGTGGCTGGGCTGGGGCTCGGTGTGTGGGTGCTGCACAAGATCGGCCGCGCCCTGGCCTCCGTGGTCGAAGGCTTGGCTGCGGCGGCCGTCGTGTTCGTGGCCCTGTGGTGGCTGTGCAAGGCCGTGGTGTGGATGCTCGCGCAGGTCGTGACCCGGTGGCGGACCAGCCTCGCCGTCGTCGCGATTTGCGCCTGGTACGAGCTGTTCGGATGGCTCTCCCTGGTGATCATCCTGGGCAGCGTCGCGGTGGTCCTGGCGACGTGGTGGATGATCGACGCCGTCTCGTTTGACCAGTGGTGCGGACGGTTCCTGCGCTCCTGGTGGGCCCGGTGGGCGGTCTACGGGCGGAAGCTGCCGGAGTGGCTGCACGCCTGCGGCCTGTCGGTGCGGGACGAGGCGTTGCCGGTGGTGGTGAACGTGAACCTCGTCGGCCGTCGACGCGCGCTCTCACGATCGACGTCGAACCGGCCGAACGCGCGACTGCCCAAGGTGCTCGGCGTCCGGTCCGGTGCCTCGTGGGATGAGGTGCGGGTGGAGCTGGTGGCCGGGCAGAAGCCGGAGGACTTCGACGACGCCGCCCGAGCGCTGGCTGTCGCGCGGAAGGTCGCTCGCTGTCAGGTCCGCGAGCTGGCACCCAACGTCGTCTCGATCGACTTCCAACGGCGCGACTTGCTCAGCGGCGGGGTGGCCGGCTCCGAGGTCCCGGACGGCCTCGACTCGACCGGCGTGGACCTGCGCCACGTCTGGGCCGGGCGGACCGAGTACGGCCGTGACTGGCGCGTCCCTCTGCTGGGCTCGGGTGCGCACTGCCTGACCGCCGGTGCCTCCGGGGCGGGCAAGAACTCGGTGATGTGGTGCCCGCTGGTCGCGGCGGCCTCGGCGATCCGGGCCGGGGTGGTGCGCATGTCCGGCATCGACCCCAAGGGCATGGAACTCGCGTACGGACGCGGGATCTTCTCCCGCTACGCGGTGGGCGGCAAGGACGCGGTCGAGTTGCTTGACGGCCTGGTGGAGGAGATGGAATCCCGCAAGCGCGCGTTCGCCGGGCGGCTGCGCACGATCCCGGTGTCGACGGAGTATCCGTTGGAGCTGCTGGAGTTCGACGAGATCGGCGCACTCACGAAATACACCGACCGCAAGACCCGCGAGGCCATTGTGGAACGCGTCGCGCTGCTGACGACACAGGGTCGGGCATTGGGGATCTCGGTCCGTGGCTACGTCCAGGAGCCGACGAAGGACACCGTCCCGGTCCGGGAGCTGTTCACCCGGCGTGTGTGCCTGCGGGTCACGTCCAAGACACACGTCGGGATGGTCCTCGGGGACGGCGCGTACGAGCGCGGGGCCTGGGCCAACCGCATCGGCGACTCCGAGGCCGGTGTCGGCTACGTCTGGGGCGAAGGCATCCGCGAACCGCTGCGCATCCGGGCCGGATGGGTCTCCGACTCCACAGTGAAGGCGCTGGAGGCGTATGTGACCAATGGGGGTGTCGCGGATCTGCGGCACGGCGGTGAGGGGGTGGCCGCGTGAATCGGCTGATGATCTTCCTCGACGCGATCCGTGACCATCTCGACTCGCACCAGTTGCCGCCGGCCGCCTCGGTCGACGTCAACGCCTGGTCCAGCCCGATCACGGTCCAACTGGATGTTGACGGCCTGGCGGCGGTCGCTCGGGCGTTGCTGGTGTGGAGCCAGACGCTCGAGGACGTGTCGGCGCGGCTGTGGCGGCTGGTCGATGGGAGGTGGGTGCATCTGTCGATCAGTGGCCGGACGCCGTGCGGCATTCCGGTCGTGGTGTTCGGGGTGGTGCGGTTCGAGCCGAGCACGTTCCCGGATCTCCCGGTCGGGGCGAAGCAGGACATGCCCGTCTACCTGCTGCGTGGCTGGTCCTCGCCCGGGGAGGTGGCGGCCTGATGAGCGAGACACGCGCTGAACGGATGCGGACCCCGCTGGCTGCCGACGTGATCCGGGCGACGGCGGAGAAGCACGGCGTCTGCGTCCGGCCGTTCACGATGGAGGTCGGCGACACCGAGACCGGCGAACTCCGCTACGTCCCCGTGCCGTGCGGGTCCACTGTGGAGTCGGTGTGCCTGCCGTGCGCGCGGAAGGCAAAGGCGCTTCGACAGGCGCAGTGCCGCGAGGGCTGGCACATGACCGAAGAGCCCGTCCTCACTGCTGAGCCGCCCTCGGAGGATCACAAAGAGCTGCTGACGTACCGGGCGGACTTGGTGGCGGCGTATCGGGAGGTGGTCGAGCATGACCAGGCGGAGGCGGAAGAGCTGCGGGAGGAGATCGCTGGGGTTGACGTGGAACTTCGGCAACTCGGGATGCGGGGCCGGCTGCCCGCCCTCGATGTCCCGGTCAAACCTGCGGTGAAGCGGTCGACCAAGCGCAGGCAGGATGCGCCGAACCTTCCTCGGCGAAAGGTCGCGAAGACCACCGTCGGTCGGGAGTACGCCGGGAAGTTCCGGCCGTCCATGTTTGTGACGCTGACCTGCGATACCTACGGGCGGGTCCGCGGTGACGGTGCCCCGGTCGACCCGTCCCGGTACGACTACCGGCGGGCCGCCCGGGACGCGGTGCACTTCGCCGCGCTGGTGGATCGGTGGTGGCAAAATCTGCGCCGGGTAGTTGGCTGGGACGCGCAGTACTTTGCCACTGTCGAGCCCCAGCGTCGGGCCGCTCCGCACCTACACGCGGCCATCCGGGGCTCGGTGCCGCACGACGTGATCCGGCAGGTCACTGAGGCCACCTATCACCAGGTCTGGTGGCCGGCGCATGACGAGATCGTCTACACCGACCGTCTCCCGGTCTGGGATGGCCCGGAGACCGGGTTCGTTGATCCGGAGACGCGTGTGCCGCTGACCAGGTGGGACGACGCGGTGGAGGCGGTCGAGCGTCCGGCGCACGTCGTCACGTTCGGGCGTCAGGTGCACTCGAAGGGCATCCTCGGCGGCACCGAAGAGGCCGGCCGCCACATCGGCTACCTGACCAAATATCTGACGAAGTCGACCGGGGAAGTGGTCGAGGCGGACAGCCCGGCCCAGGCTGATCATCACGACCGGCTGCATGCCGAGCTGTCGGTTACACCGTGTTCGCTGCGCTGCGCGGTGTGGCTGCTCTACGGAGTCCAGCCCAAGGGTGTCACGGGCAAGACGACGCCGGGGTACTGCAAGGGCCGGGCTCACCGCCGATCGACGCTCGGGCTGCCCGGCCGTCGTGTCCTTGTGTCGCGGAAGTGGTCGGGCAAGACGCTGGTCGACCACAAGGCCGATCGGCGGGCCTTCGTGCTGCAGGCACTCGCGGCGGTCGGGATCGAGAAGTCGGACGCCGACCGCCCACAGCAGGTCTGGCGCAAGGTCGAGCCCGGGGATCCGCAGGTCCCGCCCCGGCCGCACCTGGTCATGCGCGCCATCGCGGAACGGATCACTTGGAAAGCCGAGTACGACCGGGCGCTACTGGCGGCGGGGAGACCTCCAGAAACTTCGGCAACCGAGCTCGCGGCCTGAGAGGGGAGTGGACATGGAACTGCGACTGGTGGATGGGCGGTGGCTCACGACGGAGGAGTTGGGCACCCTGCTCGGCGTTGATCCGTCGACGGTGCGGAGGTGGCGAACGGCCCGGCCGCCGCAGGGACCACCCTTCGTTCAGCTCTCCGAGCGGGTGACCGTGTACAGCGCGTCAGACATCGAAGCGTGGCTACGGAGCAGGCGCGTTGATCCAGGCCAGGCGGCTGCGTGATGGCCGGCGATGTGCGGCTTCCACTCGGCGTCTCGCTGTCGTCCGATGTCGAGTACCGGCCTGGCCGGGCCAGCCCGTACCGCGCTCGGGTGCGGTGGATCGACCCTGTGACGAAGAGGCGTCCGAGCAAGTCGGAGGCGTTCGCGTCCGAGGACGAGGCGCGCGACTGGATCACCCGGATGGAGCGTGCCGCAGCTCAAGGCGTCGATCCGAACACGGCGACGATGAAGCTGGTCGACTACGGGACGACGAACATGACGTTCGCTCTCCGGGGGCTGGAGGCCAAGACCACCGATCCGTACTTGGCCGGCTGGCGGAAGCGGGTCGTCCCGACGCTGGGGCACCTGCCGGTCAGCATGATCACGAACGGGGCGGTTGATCGGGCGGTGCATGCGTGGATCGCGGACGAGTGCAGCCGGTCGACGGTGAAGAACAGCATTGCGGTGCTGGTCAGGGTCATGGAGCAGGCTCTCCGGGACGGCATCATCGACCGGAACCCGGCACGAGTGAGCGGCTGGCAGCAGGAGTACAAGCGTGCCGAGGACGAGTTGGACGATCCGCGGTCGCTGGCGCTGCCGGACTGGGTCTCGCTTACGACGCTGGCGGATGCCCTGGTGGCGCGGTCGTCGGGGGAGTATCGAGGTTGGGGTGACGTGGTGCTGTTCGCTGCCTGCACGGCGGCTCGGATCGGGGAAGTCTCGGGCTGTCGGGTGGGGGATATCGACACCGAGTCTTGGACGTGGACGGTTCGACGACAGACAACGCCGTCACCTGGCGGGCTAGTGGACAAAGGGACGAAGGGAAAGCGAGCCCGAACCGTACCGCTGATCGGAGAGATACGGGAGCTGGTGAAGCGTCGTATTGCCTTAGCTGATAACGACCTAGACGGCCGGCTGTTCAAGGGCCCGCGCGGCGGTCGCATTACGACTGCGGTGCTCCGCGACGCGACGGCATGGGACGACATAGTGGCGAAGCTCGGGTACGAACAACTGAGGCGTCATGACCTGCGTCATACGGGTCTGACCTGGATGGCTGATGCGGGTGTGCCGATTCATCACTTGCGGGAAATCGCAGGCCATGGCTCTATCTCAACAACGCAACGCTACCTCCATCCAGACAAACGGACCGTGATAGCAGCCGGGAGTCTGCTCAGTGCACACTTGTCTGTGTCGCGCGAACCTAAGGTTCAAGCCGGATAATTCGCTATTTTCCACACATTGGGCATGTAATTCCGACGGGGCCGAGTTCAACTTTCATGAAGCGTTTTGCTTCACGGGTCAACGTTATTTTGCGCTCATAAGGCGCGGAAATGTATGCATTAAGCTCTGAGACAAGCTCCCGTTGCTGGCTTGGTTGCAATTCTGTGTACGCGTTAAGAATTCTTGCTACTTCGTGATCCATTGTCTTTCCAATCGTGCTAGAAATTTCCACACAGGTCGCACTTCGTGGCTGTCATCCCTATCGGAGTTTCCTTGCATGCAGTGCAGGGTATCCCGAGTTCACGCAGTCCGGCGCGAAGCCCTTTTCGGCGTTCCTTGGCTTTCAGGTTCCACTTCGTATCCTGCTCTCGCCGTGAGGCGTCTTCGGCGACGAGGCTTTCGTAACGGAGCTTTAGTTCGCCGAGATCGAGTGTTAGGTCTCGCGCCGTCTTGACGTACTGTCCAAAAAGTCTGCGATTCGAAATCATCGACTCGACTGCATAGCTTTGCGCTTCGACCCAGCGTGCGACGAGCGACCATAGAGAAAATACTACCTGCGCGGTTCCGAGTGCTGAGCCAACTATGATAATTAGCGGCAGTGCCTTGAAGCCTGCACCGTAGCTCAAGGCTAAAAGTCCCACGACTACAGGAACCACGAGGCCGGCGAAGGTGATCAGCTGGAGGTGCCAGGTGAGTCGATGTGAACGCCACTCAAATACGGACGCAGTTCCGAAGGCTTCGACGGCCCGCTTCAGGCAGTCGCGTCGGATAACTTCGGCAGGGTCGGGCTGCGAGTTCGGCGCTGGTGAGTCCGACGACTCCACAGGACCTCCGGTGTCTATTGTTGTTTGCATTGATCCACTTGGGCGATGGGGGTCACTGCAGATTGGTCAGACTACGCCCGGGGGTTTGAGCTCGACGGGCTGGTCCCTATGTGGTCCCCAGGCCTCTCGTGCAGTTGGGGGCGCAGGTGTGCGTAGCCGCGAGCAAGAAAGCCGCCTGACCTGGGCTTTCACCCAAGCCAAGCGGCTTCTGTGTCCGTCGGGCTGACAGGATTTGAACCTGCGACCCCTTGACCCCCAGTCAAGTGCGCTACCAAACTGCGCCACAGCCCGGACTCGCACTCCCTGAGTGCGTGAAAGTACTTTAGCGTGCCCGCCCAACCCCCCTGCAACCAGGGTCCCCCGTCTCCCTGACCTGCGAAAACAGGCCAGGGAGACGAGCGCTCAAGATCAAGCCGGATTCGCCGCGTGGGTCAGGGTCTGCCACGCCACGAACAGGGCGTTCGATCCCGCCGGGCGCTGGCGCTCCGTCAGTGTCTGCGTGTTCGCCATCGCGATGCCCATCCGGGTGCTCAGGGCGTTGAAGCCCACCTCCGTCACCGGGCCCAGGCCCAGGTTCAGGTGGCCGCCGCACAGCCAGCTTGGGGGCGCCGCTCCCAGCTGGTACTTCGACTGGAAGCCCAGGGCCTGGCGCAGGCGCGTGCCGATGTCCGTTCCGTACACGTCGTCGCCCTGGATGCGCAGTGTCTCCGCCACGTTCGCTGTTGCCGCTATGCCGTAGCCCGTGTGGGTGAAGTCGCGGCACGTCTCCTGGGTGAGGCCGTCCACGAACGTCGATTGGCCCTGCCAGTAGCTCACGATCTGCGAGCGGGACGAGAGGCCGCTGCCGGGGACCGTCTTCGGCAAGGCGCCGTCCGAAGCCAGGTACACGTACGCCGCGACGCGGTTGCGGTAGCGGGTCACCGCCTTGTCGTAACTTGCCTTGTCCTCCAGGAACACCGAGATGCCCACCGCGGCTTCCATCATGGACAGTTCCCAGTTTCCGTTGCTGTTGCTGCCGTTGATCACCTTGCTCAGGTACACGTTGCGCAGCATCGTCGCGAAACGGCCGGAATTCGGCCAGCTCGGATACGTGTACTTGATGAGCTCCGCCGCGCGGGGCCAGGATGATCCCGCCCAGCCCGTCTGCAGGGGTGCGTTGCTGTTCGTGTGGCTCGTGATCACCGCCGACCACGCGTCCATCAGCGCGATCGCCTTCCGGGCGTAGCGGGCGTCGCCCGAGATGTACCAGATCAGGGCGTCCGTGTACGCCGCGATCGCGTCCTCGCGCTCGTCCGTGCAGCCGTGGTTCGGGTTCGAATACGAGCCGCACTCCACCACCGCGCGCGGTTTCGGGGTGCGGGACAGGGATGCGTACGAGCTCGAGAAGGCCTGGTCGTACGCCGCCTTCCAGGGTTGGGAGCCCGCGTTCACCTTGGCCTTGACGAAATCCAGCTGCGGACGGCTGACCAGCACGCCCGGGTGGGTGAACGCCGCCGGGGCCGCCGGGGCCGGGGTGGCGGTCGGGCCCAGGAGCAGGGGCACCAGGACGAAGACCTTGCGGAAGCGGGACATGGCTCTCCTCGAGACGACGGTGTCTTCGGGCGCGCGCCGGCTCAGTGTCATGGTCCAGACCACCGTTGGTCAAGTATCAGAAAGGCGTTCAGCCCGCTGAACGAGAAGTGTTCAGCGGGCTGAACCACCTCAGCCGAGCCCGGCGCTCACCGCGTTCATCAACGCGCCGGTGTCGCCCGACATCTCCCACGCCATCACGCCGAGCAGCCCGCGCGACTTCAGCCACGTCGTCTTCAGGCCGATCGACCAGGCGTCGTCGTAGGTCCACCACTGGCCGCCGTTGCCCGTGTAGCACGACGTCGCCACCGCGGCCGTGTCGTGGTGGACCGTGCAGTTCGGCACGCTCGCCAGCAGGTTCGCGTACCCGCGGGTGCCCGCTTCCTCGGCGAACTGCCCCGGCGCCGCGCCGGTTGCCGACTGCCATTCGCCGGCTTTTCCGCCGTCGGCGACGCCCTGCCAGCCGCGGCCGTAGAACGCCAGGCCGAGCGTCAGCCGCCGCGGGTCGACGCCCGCGTTCGTGTACGCGTTGATCGCGCTTTCCGCACTGAAGTGGAAGTTGTACGGGTCGTCCGCGTCGGCGTACAGGTTGCCCTGGTGGCCGGTGCGGTTCGGCTCCCACGAGTTGTCGCTGCCCGACCCGTGGAAGTCGTAGCCCTGCACGTTCGCCACGTCCAGGTAGGTGAACACCTTCGGCAGGTCCCAGCCGGACGCCACCTTGGCCGGGTCGGCCGGGGTGAACGCGTGCAGCTGGTACCGCTTGCCGGTCGTCGCGCCGTACGCGTCGAGCTGCGTGCGGAACTCGGCCAGCAGCGCGGTCAGGTTCGCCTTGTCGTTCGGGCTCCAGTGGTTGCCCGGGTGCCCGTCGCCACTGGCCGGCCACTCCCAGTCGAGGTCGATGCCGTCGAAGAGGCCCGCCGCCGTGCCCGGCCCGCCCGCGCCACCGTAGGACGCGATGTTGCCCTTCAGCCAGGTGTCCACACAGGACGAGACGAACTTCTTGCGCGACGCGTCCGTGGCGGCGACGTCCGAGAAGTACTTCGAATACGTCCAGCCGCCCAGCGACACCAGCACCTTCAGGTTCGGGTGCTTCGCCTTGAGCTTCTTGAGCTGGTTGAAGTTGCCGCGCAGCGACTCCCAGCCCGTGTCGGCCACGCCGTCGACCGACTGCGCCGCCGAGAACGGCCGCGAGTAGTCGGCCTCGGCGTCCCCGGCGCCGTCACCCTGGTTCGGGTCCTGGGGGTTCGCCGTGGTGCCCTTCGTGACGCCGGACAGGCAGGTCAGGTTCACCGGGTCGATGTTCTCGAAGGCGTAGAGCAGGTGCGTCAGCTTCGACGCCGCGCCCGAGGTCTCCAGGTTCTTCACGAAGTACTGGCGCCCGTAGATGCCCCACTGCACGAAGTACCCGACCTTCGCGTAACCCGAGACGATGTCGCCGGTCTTCGCGGTGACGGCCGCACTCGGCGCCGAAACGTTGTCGTAGCCGTCACGCGCCCGGACCGTGAACGTGTACGAAGTGGACGGTGCCAGCCCGGTCACCACGGCGGACGTCGTCGTCACCGTCGTGGCCAAAGTGGACCCGCGGTAGACGTCGTAGCTCACGACGCCGGTGTTGTCGGTCGAGGCGGTCCACGCCAGGGACACGCTGCCCGAGTCCGCGGCCGTCGAGCGCAGGCCGGCGGGCGCCGACGGCGGCTGGGTGTCGTCGGCCGGGTTGTTGGTCGTGACGGCCAGCGCCGCGCTCGCCGGGGACGTGTTCCCCTTGGCGTCCTTGGCTTTCACGGTGAAGGAGTACGCCGTTCCCGGGGTGAGCCCGGGGATCGTGGCGCTCGTGCCGGTGACCGACGTGGCGAGGGAACTGCCCTGGTAGACGTCGTACCCGGTCACCGGCAGCGAACCGGCTACCGCCGCGTCCCAGGCCAGCGCGACCGTCTTGGTCGTCTTCGCGACCAGGCGCAGGTTCGGCGGCGCACCCGGGGGCGTGTCCGGTGAACCGTCGCAGTTGGCGTTGTCGACGCGGCACTGCGCCGGCGTCGCGGCCGCGCTGAGCCGGAACGTCGGGCTGTAGGGGTAGGTCGTGCGGCCCGGCGCCAGCGTCGCGATGTAGTACGCGGGCGTCAGCGTGACCTGGGTGCCGTTCTGGGTCACTGTGCCGTTTTCGCCGGTCGAGGCGGTGACGCCGGCGGGCAGCGTGAACGTGAGGGCCCAGTTGCTCACCGACGCCGTGCCGGTGTTGGACACGGTGTACGTGCCGGTGGTGCCGCTCATCGCCAGGGTGGCGGTCAGCGAACCGGCAGCGGCGGCGGGTGGCGCGAGCGCCGCGGTGCCGCCGGCTGCGATCAGCAAGGCGGCGAGCGCGGAGCGTAGTCGTGCGGGAGTGCGTCTCATGGCGGTTCTCCAAGCGGCACGAGGCGGGGGACGAGGTGGTCTAGACCACATCGAATGTAACCCGGCCCGGGGAGAACCGCGCACGCCCGAACGGCGGAAACCGCTGTCCGAACGGACTGTTAACGCCCGGAGAACGTCGCTTTCCCCGGCCCGTCGGCCAAGAACGACTTCACGGCGTTGCGGAGGTCTTCGGTTTCGAAGAGCTCGGCGGCGATCGTCGTGATGTGCGCGTTCGCCTCGGGGACGCCGCCGGCGGAGAAGTGGTCGAGGACGCGCTTGGTCGCCGCGTGCGCGCGGGTCGGGCCGTCGGCGAGCCGCCGGGCGAACGCCCGGGCCGCGTCGTCGAACCCCTCGTCCGGCAGCACGCGGTTGACGACGTTCCAGCGCTCCAGCGTCGCGGCGTCGTAGGTGTCGCCGGTCATGACGAACTCCTTCGCCCGCCCGACGCCGGCCCGCGCGGCGAGCCGCTGGGTGCCGCCCATGGTCGGCGTCAGCCCGACGACCTTCTCGACGAGGCCGAACTTCGCGCGCGAGGCGGCGAGGATGACGTCGCAGGCCACCGCGACCTCGAACGCCCAGGTCAGGCACAGGCCGTGCGCCGCGAACACGGTCGGGAACGGCAGCGCCGCGATCCGGTCCGGCACCGCCAGCATCTCGTCGAACAGCACCTTCGCCTCGGCGGGCGAGCCCTGGGCGTCGAACAGCGAGACGTCGACGCCGCCGCTGACGATCTTGCCCTCCGCGCGGATCAGCAGCGCCCGCGCGGGCTCGGCCTCCAGCTCGCCGATCGCCGAGGCGAGCGCGGACTGCAGCGAAGCCGTGTAGAGGTTCAACGGCGGAGCGTCGACGGTCAGGACGGCGAGCCCGCCGTCACGATCGAGGCGGACCTGCTGAGTCATGTTCACCCTGCTTCTTCGGCTTCGACGATGTCGTCCCAATACTGCTGGGCCTCGGGGCGCCAGTCGACGTGTTTGTGATGGAACAGTTCCGCCGCCTTCGTCCCGCTCCACTTCGCCGGCAGCAGCTCGGCGGGCAGCTGCGGGTCGAGGAAGGGGAACCGCCGCCACTCGTGGACCAGCTCGGTCTGCGCCCGCAGCACCGCGCGGCCGCCGGTCGGGTGCAGGCCGGTGAAGCGGTCGATGAAGTCCTCGTAGCGGTCCTTCAGCTCGGTCAGCTCCCAGGACCGGGCGACCATGGACTCCTGCTCGCCGACCTCGCCGTAGGCGGCGGTGAACGACATCGCCTGCGCGTCGAGGCCCAGTTCGCTGACGATCTGCTGGGCCTCCCGCTGCCGCGTCAGGTCCGGGCTCACCCACACACCGGCCACCGGCGAGCCGAAGCCCGCCCAGGTCAGCCGGGTGCGCAGCCGGTGCCGCAGGTCCCGCTTGGCCTCCGGGACGGACACGATGAGCATCAGCCACTGCCCGTTCCAGCGGCGTTCTTCGCGGCCGAACGCGTAGATCCGGTCGGCGCCCTCGGTCAGCAGCCGGCGCCCCGGCGGGGTCAGCGACCAGCGCACGCGGCGCCCGACGCGTTCGGAGACCACCCAGCCTTCGGCGGCCGAGCGGGCCAGCGCCTGCCGCGCCGACTTCTCCTCGATGTCGAGGATGCCCAGCACCTCGACGAGCATCGACGTCCAGACCGGCTTGTCCCGCGGCAGCGCGTACTCGCCGAGGACGGTCATCAGCAGCGACCGCGCGCTGGCGTGGCTGACCTCCCGGCGCCGGCTCACCGTGGGCCGCGGCGCGGACGGCCGGCCTTCCCTCGGCTTCGGCCTGCGGCCGAGGGTGACCGGGGGAGCGGGCTCGCCCATGCTGTTCACCGATCCTCACTGTGCTGCGGCACTGACAACCGAACAGGGTACCCACACTGAGTGATCAAAGCGCCACGGGACACACACTGTCGGTGGTTTTGACCTTGATCTGACAGTTCACCACGGGGTCGTAGACTCGGCTACCTCATGAGCGCAACACTCGTCGCGAAGGACCTGGCCGCGGGCCACGGTGACCGCATCCTCTTCTCCGGCCTCGATCTCGTCGTCGCCCCGGGCGACGTCGTCGGCCTGGTCGGCGTCAACGGCGCCGGCAAGTCGACACTCCTGCGGACGCTGGCCGGCCTCGCGAAACCGGACGGCGGGGAGATCCGGCTGAACCCGCCGTCGGCGACCGTCGGGCACCTGCCGCAGGAGCCGGAACGCCGGGAGGGCGAGTCGGTGCGGGCCTTCCTGGCGCGCCGCACCGGCGTCACGGCGGCCCAGGCCGACCTCGACGCGGCGACTGCGGCCCTCACCGACGGCGCGGCGGGCGCGGACGACCAGTACGCGGCGGCCCTGGACCGGTGGCTCGCCCTCGGCGGCGCCGACCTCGACGACCGGGCCGCCGAAGTGGCCGCTGAGCTGGGGCTTTCGGTGGATCTCGAGCAGCCGATGACGTCGCTGTCGGGCGGCCAGGCGGCGCGGGCGGGGCTCGCGTCGCTGCTGTTGAGCCGCTACGACGTCTTCCTGCTCGACGAGCCGACGAACGACCTCGACCTCGACGGGCTGGCCCGCCTGGAGCGGTTCGTGTCGGGCCTGCGGGCGGCGACGGTGCTGGTCAGCCACGACCGCGAGTTCCTGGCGCGGACGGTCGACCGCGTCGTCGAGCTGGACCTGGCGCAGCAGCAGGTGAACGTCTACGGCGGCGGGTACGAGTCCTACCTCGAGGAGCGCGAGGTCGCGCGCCGGCACGCGCGTGAGGACTACGAGGAGTACGCCGACACGAAGGCGTCACTGGAGGCGCGCGGGCGAATGCAGCGGGCGTGGATGGAGAAGGGCGTCAAGAACGCCCGCCGCAAGCAGCCCGACAACGACAAGGCGGCGCGTAAGTTTCGCAGCGAGGCCACCGAGAAGCAGGCGTCGAAGGCCCGGCAGACCGACCGGATGATCGAGCGGCTGGAGGTGGTCGAGGAGCCGCGCAAGGAGTGGGAGCTGCGGATGGAGATCGCCGCGGCGCCGCGGGCGGGGGCGGTGGTCGCGACGCTGCGGGGTGCGGTGGTGCGCCGGGGCGGGTTCACGCTCGGGCCGGTCGACCTGCAGATCGACTGGGCGGACAAGGTCGCGATCACCGGGGCGAACGGCTCCGGGAAGTCGACGCTCCTGGCGGCCTTGCTCGGGCGGGTGGCCGTGTCGGAGGGGGCGTCGGCGCTGGGGCCGGGGGTGGTGGTCGGCGAGGTCGACCAGGCCCGGCGGCTGTTCCTCGGGGACGTTCCGCTGGCCGAGGCGTTCGCGCGGGAGGTGCCGGAGCTCGCCGACGCCGAGGTGCGGACGCTGCTGGCGAAGTTCGGCTTGAAGGCGGCCCACGTGCTGCGCTCGGCGGCGACGCTTTCGCCGGGGGAGCGGACGCGGGCGGCCTTGGCCTTGCTGCAGGCCCGCGGGGTGAACCTGCTGGTGCTGGACGAGCCGACGAACCACCTGGACCTGCCGGCGATCGAGCAGCTGGAGGCGGCGCTGGACAAGTACCCGGGGACGCTGCTGCTGGTGACGCACGATCGCCGGATGCTGGATGCGGTGCAGGTGACGCGCCGGCTGGAGGTCGACGCGGGGAAGGTCCGCGAGCTGTGACGCCTTCGGGTGACGGCTCGGCTCGCGCGAGAGGGCAGCTCACCCCTTCGTAGCCCCGCCCGTCAGGCCCTTCACGAACTGCTTCTGCAGCGCCAGGTAGAAGATCAGCACCGGCAGCGTCGCCAGGAACATCAGCGCGAACACGCTCCCGAGGTCCGCCTGGTACTGGCCGATCGACCGGTAGATCCCCGTCGTGATCGTCGTGCCCTGGCTGGGCCCGAGGATGATGAGCGGGTCGATGAAGTCGTTCCAGATCCACACGCCCAGGAAGATCAGCACCGAGGCCGTCGCCGGGCGCAACAGCGGGAACACCACGCGCCAGAACACCTGCATCCGGCTCGCGCCGTCGAGCAGCGCCGCCTCCTCCAGCTCCACCGGCACCCCGCGGATGAACCCGGTGAACACGAACACCCCGAACGGCACGTAGTACCCGACGTTGAACAGGATCAGCCCCTGCAGCGTCGCCATCAGGTGGGTGACGCGCAGGACGTCGGTGATCGGGATCAGGATCACCTGCGGCGGGATCATCAACCCGGCCAGCAGCACCAGCGTCAGCACCTTCGTCCACCGCTTGCGCGAGCGCGCCAGGTAGTGGCCCAGCATCGCCGACAGCACCGTCAGGACCAGGATCGACAGCACCGTCACCACGATGCTGTTCGTCAGGCTCACCCAGAACAGCCCGTCCGGCCGGGTCAGGACCGCGTGGATGTTCGACAGCGTCGGCGGCACCGGCAAGGACGTGGGCTCCTTCGCGATCGAGGAACCCTCCTTGAACACGTTCGCCAGCACCAGGTACAGCGGCACGAAGAACACCGCACTGACCACCAGCGCGACCGCCGGCCGGGCCCACGAACGGGTCACAGGTCCACCTCCCGGCGGCGCAGGAAGGTCAGCACGACCGTCGTCACGACCGCGACGATCACCAGCATCAGCACGGCCATCGCCGACGCGTAGCCCACGTGGTTCGAGTCGAACCCCGTCTGCAGCACGTCGAACGCGATCGTGGCCGTGGCGCCGGAACCCGGGCCGCCGTTGGTGATCACCTTGACGTAGTCGTAGGTCTTGAACGCCGAAATCAGGAGCACCACCGTGTTGATCGTCAGCGACGGCGCCAGCAGCGGCCAGGTGACCGCCCGGAACCGGCGCAGCGGACCCGCACCGTCGATCTCCGCGGCTTCCAGCAGCTCGGCCGGCACCCCCTGCAGCCCGGCCAGGTACACCACGACGCAGAACCCGAGCATCTGCCAGCACACGATCGACGCCACCGAATACAGCGCGATGTCCGGATCGGACAGCCAGCCCGGCGGGTGCGAGACCCCCATTGCCCGCAGCAGGGTGTTCAGCGGCCCCCGGTCGTCGAGCAGGCGCGACCAGACGATCGACACCACGACCGAGCTGAGGATCACCGGCGTGAAGAACACGCTCCGCAAGGCGTTGTACAGCCAGCCCTTCCGGTCCAGCAGCAGCGCCACGCCGAGGCCGAGGACGTTCGGCACGACCACCACGACCACGGTCAGGATCGTCGTGACCTTCAACGCCGTGAGGAACTGGGCGTCGGTGAACAGCAGCCGGTAGTTGTCGAGGCCGACGAACTTCACCGGCGGGTTGAACGGGTTGTAGTTGGTCAGGCTGTAGCCGAAGCTGATCAGGATCGGCGCCATCACGAAGCACAGGTACACCAGCACACCCGGCGCGCCGAACGACGCGAAATGGGCCACGCGCGGCAGCACCGGGCGGCGCCGGCGACGGTGCCGGACGACGGTGCGGGGCGGGGACGGCGGGGAAACGACGGCGGTCAAGGACGTCAGCCCGCCTTCGCCCACTCGGTGTCCAGGAACGCGCACGCGTCGGCGACCGACTTGCGGCCGGTGATGACGTCCTGGGCGGCCTGGTCGACCTTGTCCTTCATTCCGGGCAGCAGCCCGTCGTCCGCGGTCTCCCAGCGGAAGGCGTGCACCACGGCGTTCTGCTGCACCGCCTGCGTGTACAGGTCGTAGCCGGCCTTGAACGTCGCGCCGACGTCGGACGGCGGCGTGTAACCCTTGATCGCCGGGAACAGGCCGTCGGCCTTCACCGAGGCGTCCAGCTGGTCCTTGTCGAGCTGGAAGCCGAGGGCGAACTTCCGGGCCGCGTCCAGGTTTCCGGCCTTGGCGTTCACGATCATGCCCCCGCCGGTGTAGGCCGGGACGACCAGTTTGCCGTCCTCGGTCGGGAAGTTGAACACGCCGACCTCGAAGTCGTGCTTCTTCGAGTCGGCGTTGGCGGAGAACCAGTTGCCCATCGGGTACATCGCGCTCTGGCCGTCGAGGAACGCCTGCTCGGTCGCCGCGTAGTCGCGGGACACACTCGTCTTGTCCACGTACCCCTTCGCCGCGAGGTCGGCGAGCTTCGCAAACGCGTGCTGGAAAGCGGGATCGGCGAACTTCACCTTGCCCGCGCGCCGCTGCGTCAGCCAGTCCGGCATCGTGCTGTACACCTCGGTGCTGACCAGTCCGGAAAGGATCATCGACGACGGGAAGCCGTCCTTGCCGCCGCCGATGGTGAACGGCGAAAAGCCCTTGTCCTTGAGTTTCCCGGCGTCGGTGACCAGTTCGTCCCAGGTCTTCGGGGGTGCCGCGATGCCCGCGTCGGCGAACATCTTCTTGTTGTAGTAGATCGGCGGGATGGTCTGGGTGTTGGCCGGCAGCTGGTAGTACTTGCCGTTGACCGGATTCGCCTGCGGGAACTGGAAGTCCTTCAGCTCGTCCGGAGTCCAGGCGTACAGGTTGCCCGCCTCGGCGAAGCCGGCCGAGTCGACGGCGATCATCACGTCCGGGAACTGGCCGGACTGCAGCAGCTGCTTCGCGTACGACGTCCGCCCGTCGGCGGTCGGTGCGACCAGCTTCTTGACCTTGATCCCGGGGTTCTTGTCCGTGACGCGCTTGATCGCGGCGTCCCAGTAGGCCGGGGTGAGGTTCGGGGTTTCGAACGTCAGGAAGGTGATCTCCGCGCCGTCGCCGCTGCCGCCGGTGTTCGACCCGACCGAGCACGCGCTCACCGCCAGGAGCATCGCCGCGCCCAGCGCCAGGGACCTTCTCATGTCCAAGCCACCTTCCACCATATGTGATGTATGACGCATTTGATCGGACCTATTCGACGATGTCAAGCGTCAGACGGCGACGAAACCGCATCACACCGCGAGATAGATCAGATCTTTACGCGATCGAGGCGAACGACAGCGCTGGCGAAGTCCCCGGCGGGCAGCTCGACGTCGAGCCCGTGGGCGAGCAGCACGGCCCCGCTGTGCGTGCGCCCCGAACCCGGGTCGAGGTACCGCGCGGCCGGGTCGAGGCCGTCGAGCCGCAGCGGCCGTCCCGGCTCGTTGAAGTGCGCGGCCTGCCGGTAGGCGAAGACGACCGCGTGCTCGCCGTGCACGTACTGGAGGGCGGTGACGCCGTCGTCGACGGGCGGGCGCAGCCGGTACAGCTCGCCGTGCTGCACCACGGGCCGGATTTCCTTGTACGACGTCACCAGGTCCCGGGCGAGGGCGAGGTCTTCGGAGGGCCAGTGCACGACGTCGCCGCCGAGGCCGAGGACGCCGGCCATGGCGACGTGGAACCGGAACCGCAGCGGGACCGACCGCGCCGTCACGAAGTTCGGGTTGTCGGTGACCCACGCCGACATCGCCCGCGCCGGGTAGAGCTGGCCGTAGCCGTGCTGGATCCGCAGCCGGTCGAGCGTGTCGGTGTTGTCGGAGGTCCAGACCTGGTCGGTGCGGGCGAGCACGCCGAGGTCGATCCGCCCGCCGCCGCCCGCGCAGGACTCGACGCGCAGGCCGGGGTGGTCCGCGCGCAGCCGGTCGAGCAGCGCGTACACCGCGCGGGTGTGGTCGACCCACAGCCGGTCCTGGTCGGCTTCGCCGGGCCAGCCCGCCTCGCTGAACGGCCGGTTCATGTCCCACTTGAGGAAGTCGACGCCGTGCGAGCCGACGAGCCGGTCGAGCCACTCGTGCGCCCACGCGGCGACGTCCGGGCGCGCGAAGTTGAGCACCAGCTGCCGCCGCAGCTCGGATCGGCGGCGGTGCGGGTGGTGCAGCACCCAGTCCGGGTGCGCGCGGTAGAGGTCGCTGTCGGGGTTGACCATCTCCGGCTCGACCCAGATGCCGAACTGCATCCCGAGCCCGTGCACCGCGTCGACCAGCGGTTTCAGCCCGTCGGGGAACCGCGAGCGGTTGACGTGCCAGTCGCCGAGGCCGGCGTGGTCGCCGGTGCGGGCGCCGAACCAGCCGTCGTCCATGACGAACAGCTCGGCTCCCAGCGCGGCGGCCCGCTCGGCGAGGGCGAGCTGCCCGGCCTCGGTGACGTCGAACCCGGTGGCCTCCCACGAGTTGTAGAGCACCGGACGCAGTTCGCCCGGGTGCGGCAGGACGTGCGCCCGCACGTAGGCGTGCCACGCGCGGCTCGCGGCGCCGAACCCGCCGCGGGTGTACAGCCCGGCGGAAACCGGCGTGGTCAGCGGACGTCCGGGCCCGACGCGGTGGACGACGCCGTCCTGCCCGAACCCGCCGCTCACCGTCAGGCGCCCGGTCGACGCGCGGGTGGTGGTCAGCCGCCACGACCCGCTCCAGGCCAGCGCGACGCCGTAGACCTCGCCGTGCCGCTCGGTCGCGCTGCCGTCGTCCACCATCACCCACGGATTGGCGTGGTGGCCGGTGATCCCGCGACGGCTGCCGAAGCCGGTCTCGCCGTGCGGCGCGAACTCGCGCCGCAGCTGCGTTTCCGCGGCCCAGCGGCCGGTGACGTGGCTGAGCCGGTAGTCCTCGAAGACCGGCAGCGCCCAGGTGGCCGAGTCGGCGCGGACGACCTCGACGTCGGTGTCGGCCGCCAGCTCGGTCCAGCGTTCGAGGACGTCGCCGCGCAGCCGGTAGTGCAGGGTGATCCGCAGCGGGTAGTGCCGGTCCGCGAAGTGCAGGGCCAGGTGGCCGGCGGTGATCTCGTGGTCGTCGTACCGCCATTCGAGCGCCCGCGTCCCGTCGGCGAACCGCACCTGCAGCGCGGGGGTCCAGTACCGGGTGCCGCCGTCGGCGGCGAGTTCGGCCAGGCCCTCGTTCGGGTCGTTGAAGCCGTCCCACCAGGGAAGCGTTTTCCCGGTCAGCTCGACGACGTCGGCGTCGGGCAGCGCGGGTCCCCAGTAGACGTGGACCGGGACGTCGTCTTCGTCGAGCCGCAGCGCGTAGGTGCTCGTTTCCCCGGTGAGGACCCAGGTGCGGTGCTCGTCGAGGAAGCTGATCCCGGCCATGCGGGACATCCTGCTCACCGGCGCGGCCGCCGCCAAGGGATGTCCCGCTCACCGGTCACGGCCGGTCGGTGAGTCCATCCATGCCCCCGCCATCACCCTCAATGGAGGCGCTTCGCGCCACTGCACAAATAGCCGCCCATCGTCTTGAAGTACTCGGCTGCCGGCAGGTCGGTCCCGTCGGCGGTGCGGACGCGCTCGACGAGCAGGCCCGGCGACCGGCCGCGGCGCGCGTCCGGCCCGGCGACGATCACCACGCCGTCGCCTTCGCGGATGAAGATCCGGCCCGGCGTGCCGCCGTAGTTGCCTCGCGACACCGACGCCTTCAGGATCCGCAGCTCCTCGCCGCGGTGGTAGGCGAACGCGTTCGGGTACGGGTCGGACAGCGCGCGCACGAACCGCTCGAGGTCGGCCGGGGGCAGCGTCCAGTCGATCAGGCTGTCGCGCTGGGCGCGCTTGTGGAAGAAGCTGGCCCGGGACCGGTCCTGCGGCACCGGCGTGTAGCCCGTCTCGATCAGCGAGAGGGCTTCGGCGGTGATCGGCGCGATGAGGTCGACCGTGCGGTGGAAGAGGTCGGTCGTGGTGTCGGCCGGCCCGACCGGGATCGCGCGCTGCAGCACGATGTCGCCGGCGTCGAGCTCACCGTCCATCATGTGGGCGGTGACGCCGACTTCGGGCTCGCCGTTGATCATCGCCCAGATGAGCGGCGAGAACCCCGCGTACGCCGGGAGCAGCGAGTCGTGGATGTTCAGGGTGCCGTGGCGCGGCAGCTCGAAGATCTCCGGCGGCAGCCAGGTGCGCCAGTTGTTCGCCACGATCAGGTCGAGGTCGGCCGCCTTGAGCTCGGCGAGCAGCTCGGCGTCGTCGGGCCGGGTGCGCAGGAGGACCCGGATGTCGTGCGCGGCCGCGAGGTCGGCCACCGAGTCGGCCCAGATCCGCTCGTAGGCGTGGTCGCTCTTCGGGTGCGTGATCACGAGGGCGACCTCGTGGCCGGCGTCGATGAGGGCCTGCAGGGTCCGGTGCCCCCAGGTCTGGTAGCCGAACATCGCCACGCGCATTCGAGAGTGCCTTTCGTGATCGGGGGACGAACATCACCACGAACGTACTAGGCGAGGCTCGCCTAAGTTAGGTTAGGGTTCCCTGAACCGTACCGGAGCGCGCGAGGGAGCAACATGACTGCAGAGGTCCCGATCTACGACATCGTCGGCGTGGGCTTCGGACCGTCGAACCTGGCCCTCGCGATCGCCCTCGCCGAGCACAACGCCGGCGCCGGGGAGCCGGTGACCGCGCACTTCCTCGAGCGGCAGCCCCGGTTCGGCTGGCACCGCGGGATGCTGATCGACACGGCGACGATGCAGGTGTCGTTCCTCAAGGACCTGGTCACCATGCGCAACCCGACCAGCGAGTTCAGCTTCCTCAACTACCTGCACGCGGCCGGCCGGCTGGTCGACTTCATCAACCACAAGAACCTCTTCCCGCTGCGCGTGGAGTTCCACGACTACTTCGAATGGGCGGCCGCGAAGGTCGACGACGTCGTCTCGTACGGCACCGAGGTCGTCGCGGTGACGCCGGTCCACGACGGCTCGGAAGTCGCGTACTTCGACGTCCGGGCCTCGGACGGCTCGTCGCTGCGCGCGCGGAACCTGGTGCTGGGCACGGGTCTGCGGCCCCGGCTGCCCGAGGGCGTCACCGCGGGTCCCCGGATCTGGCACAACAGCGAGCTGCTGTTCCGCGTGGACGCCCTGCGCGGCGCCGACCCGAAGCGGTTCGTCGTGGTCGGGGCCGGCCAGAGCGCGGCCGAGGTCGCCGCGCTGCTGCACGACGAGTTCCCGCGCGCGCAGGTGTGCGCGGTGTTCGCGCGCTACGGCTACAGCCCGGCCGACGACAGCTCGTTCGCGAACCGGATCTTCGACCCGGAGGCGGTCGACCAGTTCTACCGCGCGGGCGAGCCGGTGAAGGACCGCCTGATGCGCTACCACGGCGCGACGAACTACTCGGCCGTCGACGTCGACCTGATCGACGAGCTGTACCGGCGGGTGTACCGCGAACGGGTCCTGGGCGTGGAACGGCTGCGGCTGTTCAACGTCTCGCGCCCGGCCGAGGTGACCGACGCGGGAACGGTGACGGTCGAGTCGCTGACCACCGGCGAGCGCACGGTCCTCGAGGCCGACGCGGTCGTGTACGCGACGGGCTACCGTCCCGCGGACCCGACATCGCTGCTCGGCGAGCTGGGCGCGCGCTGCCTGCGTGACGTCGAAGGCCGGCTCCGCGTCGAGCGCGATTACCGCCTGAGGACGGACTTCCCGCTGCGCGGCGGGATCTACCTGCAGGGCGGCACCGAGCACACGCACGGGATCACTTCGTCGCTGCTGTCGAACACCGCGGTGCGGGTGGGGGAGATCCTGCAGTCCGTCGTGGACCGCCGGGTGGTCGCGGAGCCGGCCGGGGAATACGCGGTCAGCGCACGCTGACCGGCCGGTGACCCGGCGGTCGCCGCGGACCGCCGGGGACGCCGTCAGCCCGCCGTGATCTGTTCCCGCAGGATGTCGCCGTGGCCGGTGTGGCGGGCGAACTCCTCGATCAGGAACAGGTAGACGAACCGCAGGCTGACCTCGCCGACGACCGGGTGCGTCCACCGGTCCTCCAGCGAGCGGCCCGCCGCGATCTCGCGGGAGCGGGCGCTCGTGCGCTCGTACTCCGCGATCACGTCCGCCACCGTCTCGTCGTCGCCCACCGCGAAACTCGCGTCTCCCGGCGTCGACGGGCCGTCGATCTCCGCTTCGCTCATGCTCGCGACCAGCCACTGGAACCAGCGGCGTTCGGCGACGGCGGCGTGTTTGACCAAGGCGATCGGCGTGGTCAGGGACGAGACCAGGCGACGGCGGGCGTCGCCTTCCGACAGGCCTCGCGCGTTCTCCACCAGGGCGAGCCGGTTGCGGTCGAGCATGGCTTCGAGCAGCTCCCGCTCGGTGCCGACGGTCTTTTCGGGCAGCGCATACATGCCTTCAGCTTGCCGGAGAATCAGCCCTGGTGCACCGGTGCCGGGTGGTGGCGGCTGATCGGGATCACCATCGGCGTGCCGCTCACCGGGTCCGGGGTCACCTGGCAGCGGACGTCGAAGACCTCGTCGACCAGCTCCTCGGTGATCACCGCCGCCGGTTCGCCCGACGCCACCACGCGGCCCGCCTTCATCGCGATCACGTGGTCGGCGTAGCGGCACGCCTGCGGGAGGTCGTGCAGCACCATCACCACCGTCCGGCCTTCGCCGCGGTTGAGGTCGACGACCAGGTCCAGCACGTCGATCTGGTGCGCCAGGTCCAGGTAGGTCGTCGGCTCGTCGAGCAGCAGCACCGGCGTGTCCTGGGCGACCGCCATCGCGATCCACGCGCGTTGCCGCTGGCCGCCGGAGAGCTCGTCCACCGGGCGGTCGGCGAGGTCGGTCAGCTGCGTGGCCGCCAGCGCGGAGGCGACCGCGTCTTCGTCCGATGTGGACCACTGGCGCCACCAGCTCTGGTGCGGGGCGCGGCCGCGGCCGACGAGGTCGGCCACCGTCATGCCTTCCGGCGCCACCGGGGACTGCGGGAGGATGCCCAGCTGCCGGGCGACCTGGCGGGTCGGCAGGTCGTGGATCGAGCGGCCGTCGAGGTACACCCCGCCCGCCTTCGGCGTGAGCAGCCGGGCCAGGGTGCGCAGCAGCGTCGACTTCCCGCACGCGTTGGCCCCGACGATCGCGGTGATCTCGCCCGCCGGGATGTCGAGGTCGAGGCCGTCCAGGACGATCCGGTCGTCGTAGGCGACGCGCAGGTCCTGCACGCGCAGGGACGGTGTCATCTTCTCAGCCTCCGGAGCCGGATCGGTTGGCCCTGGCCAGCAGCCAGAGCAGCAGCGGGGCGCCGAGCGCGCCGGTCACGATGCCGACCGGCAGCGGGGACGCGGTGAGGGAACGGGCCAGGATGTCGCTGCCCAGCACCACGACCGCGCCGATGAGCGCGGACGCCGTCAGCGGCGGGGACGCCTGGCGCGCCAGGCGTTGTGCGATCTGCGGTGCGGTCAGCGCGACGAACGAGACCGGGCCCGCGGACGCCGTCGCGAAGGCCACCAGCCCGGCGCCGGCCAGCAGCAGCCCCAGCCGCACCGGCTGCACCGGCGTGCCGAGCCCGGCCGCGACGTCGTCGCCGAGCTGCAGCGTGCGCATCCACCGCGACAGGGCCAGCACGAGCGGCAGCAGCACTGCGAGCGCACAAGCCAGCGGGACGACGTGCTCCCAGCCGCGGTTGGCGAGGTTGCCGACGAGCCAGCCGATCGACGCCTGGGCCTCGGTGATCTGCGCGCGGCTGAGCAGGTAGTCGGTCAGGCTGGTGCACATCGCGAAGACGCCGATGCCGACCAGGATGATCCGGTAGCCGGTGGTGCCGCGCCGCCACGCGAGGGCGTACACGAGCAACCCGGTCAGCAGCCCGCCGAGCAGGCCGAGCGTGGTGGTGCCGAGGCCGCCGCCGAAGCCGAACGAGATCCCGGCGACGACGGCGGTCGCCGCGCCCGCGTTGATGCCGATCATGTCCGGACTGGCCAGCGGGTTGCGCGTGATGGTCTGGAACACCGCGCCGGACGCGCCGAACGCGAGCCCGGCCAGCAGCCCGGTGAGCGCGCGCGGCAGCCGGAGCTCCTGCACGATGTAGCCGGTCCCGCTGTCGCCGCCGCCGAACACCGCGGACAGGACGTCGGACACGCTCAGCGGGACGTCCCCGATCGTCATGCCCCAGCAGAACAACGCGAACGCCGCCACCGCCAGGACGACCGAGACGGCCAGCAGGCGGAGCCGGACCTGGCCGGACACCGCGGGTTTCGCGAGGCGGAAGGTGACGCGGGCGCGGCGGACCTGCAGCAGGCTCATCAGGACTCCACCAGCTTGCGGCGGCGGACCAGCCAGATGAAGAAGGGCGCGCCCAGGAAGGCGACGATCACCCCGGCGCGGACCTCGCCCGGCCGCGCCATGATCCGGCCGAGGATGTCGGCGGCCAGCAGCAGGCAGGGCGCGAGGACCGCGGTGTAGGGCAGCAGCCACCGGTGGTCGGGCCCGACGACGAACCGCACGGCGTGCGGGACGATCAGGCCGAGGAACACGATCGGGCCGGCGACCGCGACGGACGCGCCGGTCAGCAGCGTGATGGCGAGCGCGCCGCGCAACCGCAGCGGACCGAGCCGCCGTCCGAGCGCGACCGCGACGTCGTCGCCGAGGGCGAGGCTGTTCAACGCGGGCCCGCTCGCGATCGCCAGCACCACTCCGGCGAGCAGGAACGGCAGGACGCGCAGCAGCGAACCGCTGTCGACGCCGGCGAGCGAACCGGCCGACCAGAACCGGTAGCGGTTGAGCGCCACCGGGTCCGACAGCACCATCGCGCTGGTGAACGAGCCGAGCAACGCCGTCACGGCGGCCCCGGCGAGGGCGAGCTTGACCGGGCTGGAGCCGCTCCGGCCGCGGGTGCCGAGGAAGTAGACCACCGCGGTGGCCGCGAGCGCACCGGCGAAGGCGAACCAGATGTAGCCGTAGAGGGAACCGACGCCGAGCACGGTGATCGAGAAGACGATGGCGAACGCGGCTCCGGCGCTGATCCCGAGCAGGCCGGGGTCGGCCAGGGGGTTGCGGGTCAGCGCCTGCATGAGCGTTCCGGCGAGGCCCAGCGCGGCGCCGACCAGCACGGCCAGCAGGGTCCGCGGGATCCGGACACTGTGGATGATCACGGCGTCGGCCGAGCCGTCGTCGTGCCGGAGCACCTGCCAGACGGCGCCGAACGAAATCTCCTTGGACCCCAGCCAAACGCTCAGCAGGCACAGGAAAACGAGGACACCGAGGGCGGCCAGCAGCCCCAGTGCGCGGCCCAGGTGTGGCGGGCGTCGCTTGAGAGCGATCCCTCCGGGGTCTGTTCGCACCGCACCTCCGACTGGTACTCATTTTAGGTAAGGCTAACCGATGGTACAGGAGTGCATCCTCACCATCCGTTTGTTAGGGTCACCTAAGTTTGCACCCCGATCGGGGTGCCGTGAGCAGCGGGAGGCTGGTCTACCGGTGAGTAACGGTGACGCTGTGCAGCAGGTGCCGGCGCTTGGGTTCTGGCGTGACCGCCTCGCCTCGGCGCCGAAGGAGCTGCCGCTGCCGATCGACCGGCCCCACCTCGCGGAGCCCGTCTTCGCCCGGCTGGACGGGCCGCTGCCCGCCGTCGACGAGCTGACCCTGCTCGCGGCCTTCACGGTGCTGCTGTCCCGGTACGCGGGAACGGTGGACGTCGTGCTCGGGATCGGCGCGCTGGTGCCGCTCCGGGTGGATCTGGGTGGCTCGCCGGGGTTCGGCGAAGTGGTCGCGCGGGTGCGCGAAGCGCGGGAAGAAGCGCTGGCCCACCGGGTTCCGTTCGGCGACCTGGTCGCCGAGCTGGCGCCCGAACCGGGTCGCGGGGGATCGGTGCTGGTCAACGTGGGCTTCGGGGCCGAGACCGACCTGCCGCTCGAGCTGAACCTGACCGGGGGTGGGGTGCGCTACCGCGCCGACGTCCTCGACGAGTCCACTGTGGACCGGATGCTCGGGCACCTCGGCCACCTCCTGGCCGACGCGCGGGAGCGTCCACAGTGCCCGGTCGCGCGGCTGAGCGTGCTGCCGGAACCGGAACGGCACCGGATTCTCGAGGAGTGGAACGACACCGGCCTCGCGACACCGCTGTCGACGTTGCCGGAGCTGTTCGCCGCCCGCGTCCGCGAAAACCCCGACGCCGTGGCGCTCGTCTTCGAAGACGAGGAACTCACCTACGCCGAACTGGACGCGCGGGCCAACCGGCTCGCCCACGTGCTGATCGGCCGCGGTGCCGGGCCGGAACGCGTGGTCGCGCTCGCCGTGCCGCGCTCGATCGGGATGATCGTCGCCGAACTCGCCGTCCTCAAGGCCGGCGCCGCCTACCTGCCGCTGGACCCGGACTACCCGGCCGAGCGGATCGCCTTCATGCTGGCCGACGCCCGCCCGGTCTGCGTGGTGACCACGGGCGACCTCGCCGGCCGCTTCGACGGCGACGTCCTGCTCCTCGACGAGATCGCCGCGGACGACGTCCCGGCGACGGACCCGGCCGCCGCGATCGTCCCGGCCAACGCCGCCTACGTCATCTACACCTCCGGCTCCACCGGGCGGCCCAAGGGGGTCGTCGTTTCCCACGCGGGCGTGGCGAAGCTCGTCGCCACGCAGTCCGAGCGGTTCGGCGTGGGCCCGCACAGCCGGGTGCTGCAGTTCGCGTCGCCGAGTTTCGACGTCGCTTTCTGGGACCTCTGCCTCGGCCTGCTCTCGGGTGGACGGCTGGTGGTCGTCCCGGCCGAGCGCCGGGTGCCCGGCCCGGAACTGGCGGACTACGCCCACGCCCACGGCGTCGACTTCATGATCCTGCCGCCCGCGCTGCTCGCCGAGTTCCCGGCCGACTGCGACCTGCCGCGGGACAGCGTCCTGCTGGCCGGAACCGAGCGGGTGTCGCCGGAGCTGGTGCGCCGCTGGGCGCCGGGGCGGCGGATGTTCAACGCCTACGGCCCGACCGAGGCCACGACCAACTCCACCCTCGGTCTCTGCGACCCGGAGATCGCGCCCGGCTCGGCCGTGCCGATCGGCGTCCCGGACCCCGGCACCCGGGCGTATGTCCTCGACGCCCACCTCGAGCCGGTCCCGCCCGGGGTCGTCGGCGAGCTGTACCTCGCGGGAAGCGGCCTGGCGCGCGGGTACCTCGGCCGGCCGGGGCTGACGGCGCAGCGGTTCGTGGCGGATCCCTTCGGCTCCGGCGGGCGTCTGTACCGGACCGGTGACCTGGTCAAGTGGCTCCCGGACGGCCGGCTGGTGTTCCTGGGCCGGGCCGACGACCAGGTGAAGATCCGCGGCTACCGGATCGAGCTCGGCGAGATCGAGTCCGTGCTGGCCGAACACCCGCGTGTCGGCCAGTCGGTCGTCGTCGCGCAGGACGGGCAGCTGATCGCCTACGCCGTGCCGGTGCCCGACCGCGACCAGGCGGCCGAGCAGGGCCACGTCGACGAATGGCACGACGTCCACGAGGAAATGCTCGCCGGTTCCCACGGCATCGAGGAGAACTTCGCGGGCTGGAACTCCAGCTACGACGGCTCGGAGATCCCCCTCGCGCAGATGCGGGAGTGGCACGCGGCGACGATCGAGCGGATCCGCGCGCTGCGGCCGAAGCGGGTCCTGGAGATCGGCGTCGGCAGCGGGTTGATCCTCTCGCGGATCGCCCCGGACGCCGAAGCCTACTGGGGTGTCGACCTTTCCGAGAGCGCGATCGAGAACGTCCGGCGCGAGGTCGCCGCGACACCGTTCGCGAGCAAGGTCCACCTCGCCGCCCGGCCCGCCCACGACCTGGGCGAACTGCCGGAGTTCGACACGGTGATCATCAACTCCGTCGCCCAGTACTTCCCGAGCGCGGACTACCTCGCCGAGGTCGTCAGGACCGCGGCGGGCGTGCTGGCGCCGGGTGGGACGATCTTCCTCGGCGACATCCGGAACCTGCGTTCCCTGCGGGCGTTCCGGACCGCCGTCGAGCTGCACCACGGCCGCACCGACGTCGCCGTGGTGGACCAGGCCATCGCCCGCGAGGGCGAGCTGGTGCTCGACCCGGACTTCTTCCCGGCCTTGGCCCGCGACCTGGCCGGCTTCGGCGACGTCGACCTGGGGGTGAAGCGCGGCACCGCGCACAACGAGCTGACCCGGCACCGCTACGACGTCGTCCTGCGGAAGGCGCCCCGGCCCGAACCGGCCGAAGAGCAGGTCGTCGCGTTCGGCGATCTCGGTACGGTGGAACGGTTCCTGGCCGCCGAGACGCCGGAGCGGCTGCGCGTCACCGGCATCCCGGACGCGCGGCTGGCCGGCGAACTGGCCGCCGTCCGGGCCCTGGACGCCGGTGACGCCGAGGCGGCGTCGACCGCGCTCTCGCACCGAGACGGCGTCGACCCGGAAGCACTGCACGGGCTCGGCGAACGCGCCGGTTACCGCGTGGCGGTCACCCTGGCGCCCGTCGGCGGAGAGCTGGAAGCCGTCTTCTCGAGGGGGGAGGACGGCCCCGCCTACCGCCCGGTGCGGCAGACGGGCACCCCGGGGTCGTACGCCAACAACCCCGCGGCCCGGCGCGAAACCGGCGCTCTCGTGACGTCGTTGCGCGCGCACGTCCGGGACCGCCTGCCGCAGTACATGGTGCCGTCGGCGTTCGTCGTCCTGGACAGGCTGCCGGTGCTGGCGTCGGGCAAGCTCGACCGCAAGGCCCTGCCCAGCCCCGAGCGGTTCACCGCCGGGCCCGGCCGTGCGCCGCGCAACCCCGTCGAGCAGCTGCTGTGCGAGATGTTCGCCGACGTCCTCGGCGTGCCGCAGGCCGGGCCGGACGACGACTTCTTCGCCCTGGGCGGGCATTCGCTGCTGGCCACGCGGCTGATCCAGCGCATTCGCGCGGCCGTCGGTGCCGAGGTGGGCGTGCGGGCCGTGTTCGACGCGCCGACCCCCGCCGCGCTCGCCGACGTCCTGGCCGGTGCGGTCACCGGCACCGACCGGCGTCCCCTCGTGCGCGTCACCGAGCGGCCCGACCGGCTGCCGCTTTCGTTCGCGCAGCAGCGGCTGTGGTTCCTGCACGGCCTGGAAGGCGGCTCGGCGACCTACAACGTCCCGCTCGTCATGCGGCTCTCCGGCGAGCTGGACGTCGACGCCCTGCGTGCGGCGCTCGACGACGTCCTGGACCGGCACGAAGCCCTGCGGACGGTCTTCCCGGTCGTCGACGGCGTCCCGTACCAGGAAGTGCTGCCCGGGGGGACGGTGCAGCTCGCCGTCCGCGAGGTGTCCGATGTGGACTCCGCGGTCGATGCCCTGGTGCGCGGCGTGTTCGACCTGGACGCCGGAGTGCCGGTGCGCGCGGAACTGCTCACCGCCGACCCTCGGCGGCACGTGCTCGTCCTGGTCGTGCACCACATCGCCGCCGACGGCTGGTCGCTGTCCCCGCTCTGGCGGGACATCGCCACGGCCTACCGCGCCCGCCGGGGCGGTGAAGCTCCACAGTGGACGCCGTTACCCGTGCAGTACGCGGACTACACGCTCTGGCAACGCGAGCTGCTCGCCTCCGAAGAGACGGCGCAGCTGGCCTACTGGCGTGAAACCCTGGACGGCCTGCCCGACCGCGTCGCCCTCCCGCTGGACCGGCCGCACCCGCCGGTGTCCGCCTACCGCGGCGGCTTCTTCACCTTCACCTGGGACGCCGGGCTCCAGGCCGGGCTCACCGACCTCGCGCGCGCCTGCGGGGCCAGCCCGTTCATGGTCGTGCACGCGGGCCTGACGGCCCTGCTGTCCCGGCTCGGCGCGGGCACCGACATCCCGATCGGCACCCCGATCGCCGGCCGCACCGACCCGGCCCTCGATGATCTTGTCGGCTTCTTCGTCAACACCCTGGTCCTGCGCGTCGACACCGGCGGCGACCCGTCGTTCCGCGACCTGGTCGCCCGGGTGCGCGAGCGCAGCCTCGACGCCTACGCCCACCAGGACGTCCCGTTCGAGCGGCTCGTCGAGGCCCTGAACCCGGCCCGCTCCCTGGCGCACCACCCGCTGTTCCAGACCATGCTCGCCTGGCAGAACACCCCGGGCGCCGGTGTCGAGCTGCCCGGGCTGACCGTGACCGAGCAGCCGGTCGGCACCGGCACGGCCAAGTTCGACCTCTGGTTCTCCTTCACCGAGCGGCCCGACGGCCTGCACGGCCAGGCCGAGTTCAACGCCGAGGTGTTCGACCGGGCCACCGTGACCGGCCTCCTCGACCGCCTGGAAACCCTGCTGCGGCAGGTCGTCCAGGCACCGGACCGCCGCCTCGGCTCCCTCGACGTGCTCACCCCGGCCGAGCGCGACAGCCTCGAAGAGACCTGGTCAGGTGCCGTCGAGGAGGTTCCCGCGGTCACCGTGCCCGAGCTGTTCGCCGCCCAGGTCGCGCGAACGCCGGACCACCCGGCCCTGGTCTTCGAGGACGAGGAACTCACCTACGCCGAGCTGGACGCCGTCTCCGACCGCCTCGCGCGGGTGCTGGCGGAGCGCGGAGCGGGACCCGAGCGCGTGGTCGCCCTGGCCCTGCCGAGGTCGACGCACCTGGTCACGGCGATCCTCGCCGTCCTCAAGACGGGCGCGGCCTACCTGCCGCTCGACCCCGGCTACCCGGCCGACCGCATCGCCTTCATGCTCGACGACGCGGACCCGGCCCTGGTGCTGGCCGTCGCCGGAACCGCGGTTCCGGGCGCTTTGCTGCTCGACGACCCCGCCACTCTCGCCGACGTCCCGGACGTGCCCCCGGACGTCGTGCTCCGGCCGGAGAACCCGGCGTACGTCATCTACACGTCCGGTTCGACGGGCCGGCCGAAGGGCGTCGTCGTCCCGCACGCCGGGATCGTCAACCGGCTGCTCTGGATGCAGGCCGAACACGGCCTCACCGGCGACGACCGCGTGCTGCAGAAGACGCCGTCCAGCTTCGACGTCTCGGTGTGGGAGTTCCTCTGGCCGCTGCTCACCGGCGCCACCGAGGTCCTGGCCCGGCCCGACGGCCACAAGGACCCCGTCCACCTCGCCCGGCTGATCCGCGACCGCGGCATCACCACCGTCCATTTCGTCCCGTCGATGCTGCAGGTCTTCCTCCAGGAACCGGCGGCGGCCGGGTGCACGAGCCTGCGCCGGGTGCTGTGCAGCGGCGAGGCCCTGCCGCTCGACGCCGTCGCCCGGTTCGGGGAGGTCCTCGACGCCGGGCTGCACAACCTCTACGGCCCGACCGAAGCCTCGGTGGACGTCACGTCGTGGCGGACGTCCACGGAGGACACTTCGGTCCCGATCGGACGTCCGGTGTGGAACACGCGGACGTACGTGCTCGACGCCGCCCTGCGCCCGGTGCCGCCGGGCACCCCCGGCGAGCTGTACCTCGCCGGTGTCCAGCTGGCCCGCGGTTACCTCGGCCGGCCCGGGCTGACCGCCGAGCGGTTCGTCGCCGACCCGTTCGGCGCGCCCGGCTCCCGGATGTACCGCACCGGCGACCTCGCCCGCTTCCGCACCGGCGGCGTCCTCGAATTCCTCGGCCGCGGCGACGAGCAGATCAAGATCCGCGGCTTCCGCGTCGAGCCCGGCGAGATCGCCGCAACGCTGTCCGCGCACGACGACGTCGCCCACGCCGTGGTCGTCGCCCGCGAGGACCGCCCCGGCGACGTCCGCCTGGTCGGGTACGTCGTCCCGGCCGACACCGCCGGCTCGGCCGAGGAGGAGACCGAGCAGGTTGGCGAGTGGCGTGACCTGTACGACTCGATGTACTCGGGCGACGACGACGAGTTCGCGGGCTGGAACTCCAGCTACACCGGCGCGCCGATCCCGCGCGACGAGATGCGCGAGTGGCGCGACGCCATCGTCACCCGGATCCGGGAGCTGCAGCCGCGGCGCGTGCTCGAAATCGGGGTCGGCAGCGGCCTGCTGCTGACCGATCTCGCCCCGGACTGCGAGACCTACTGGGGAACGGACTTCTCCGCCGAGGTCATCGCTTCGCTCGGCGCCCGGGTCGCGGCCGAGCCCGCGCTCGCCGGGCGCGTCGAACTGCGCACCGGCGACGCCGCCGACGTCACCGGCCTGCCGCCGGGGTACTTCGACACGATCGTGCTCAACTCCGTCGTCCAGTACTTCCCGAGCGGGGCCTACCTCCTCGACGTCGTGCGGAAGGCCCTGGCCCTCCTGGCGCCGGGCGGCTCGCTGTTCGTCGGGGACGTGCGTGACCTGCGCCAGGTCCGGGCGTTCCACACCGCGGTGGCGCAGGCCCGCGGCGGCGACGTCGAGCAGCGGCTCCTGCGGGAGAAGGAACTCCTCGTCGCGCCGGAGTTCTTCGCGGGCCTCGACGGCGTTGCGGCGGACATCCGGGTCAAGCGCGGCCGCGCGGTCAACGAGCTCACGCAGTACCGCTACGACGTGGTCCTGCGGCCGGGAATCGCCGAGCTGTCCCCGGTCGAGACGCTCACGTGGGGCACCGAGGTGTCCACTGTGGAGGAAGTGGTGGCCCGCCGAGGCGACGGCCTGCGCGTCGAAGGCGTCCCGAACGGACGAATCACCGAAGGCGTGGACCCCGAAGACTGGTACGCCCTCGGTGCGGTGGTGACCTGGTCCGCGGCCGGTGACGGCTCGGTCGACGTCCTCTTCACCGGCGACGACCCCGCCGGGGCGTTCCGGCCTGGGCCCGGGCCGGTCCTGGCCCACACCGGCAACCCCCGGCGTTCGCGCCGGAGCACCGCCCTGCCGGCGGACCTGCGGACCCTCGCCGCCGAGCGGCTGCCCGAGCACATGGTGCCCTCGGCGATCGTCGTGCTCGACGCGCTCCCGGTGACGGCCAACGGCAAGCTCGACCACCGCGCGCTCCCGGCCCCCGACCCGGTCGCGCCGGTCTCGGACCGCGAGCCGCGCACCCCGGCCGAACGGCAGCTGTGCGAGCTGTTCGCCGACGTCCTCGGCCTGCCGCGGGTCGGCCCGGACGACAGCTTCTTCGCCCTGGGCGGGCATTCGCTGCTGGCGACCCGGCTCATCGCCCGCATCCGCACGGCGCTGCACGCCGAACTCGAAGTCCGGTCGGTCTTCGAGACGCCGACCCCGGCGGGCCTGGCCGGGGCGCTCGCCACCGCCGGCGGGACCGCGCGGCCGCCGCTGGTCGCCACCCGCCGCCCGGAGCTCGTCCCGCTGTCCGGCGCCCAGCGGCGGCTGTGGTTCCTGCACCACCTCGAAGGCCCGTCGGCCACCTACAACGTCCCGCTGGTCATGCGGCTCGAAGGCGACCTCGACGTCGAAGCGCTGCGCCTGGCCCTGTCCGATGTGGTCGCGCGGCACGAGGCGCTCCGCACCCGGTTCCCGCAGCGCGACGGCGTGCCCTACCAGGACATCCTCCCGCCCGGAGCAGCCGGCCTCCCGGTCCGCGAGGTCGCCGACCTCGACGCGGCCCTGACCGGGCTGGTCCGCGGCTCGTTCGATCTGGAGGCGCACGTGCCGGTGCGCGCCGAGCTGCTGCGGCTGGGCGCGCGCGAGCACGTCTTCGCGCTGGTGTTCCACCACATCGCCTCCGACGGCTGGTCGATGGCCCCGCTGTGGCGCGACATCGCCACGGCCTACGCCGCCCGTCAGTCCGGCGAGGCTCCACAGTGGACACCACTGCCGGTGCAGTACGCGGACTACACGCTCTGGCAGCAGGATCTCCTCGGCCGCGAGGCCGACCCGGACAGCGTGCTGAGCGTCCAGCTGGACTACTGGCGGGACACCCTCGACGGCCTGCCGGACCGGATCGAGCTGCCCCTGGACCGCCCGCACCCGGCGACCGCGACCTTCCGCGGCGAGCTGCACACCTTCACCTGGGACGCCGAGCTCCACGCCGGCCTGGCCGAGCTGGCCCGCGAGAGCGGCGCAAGTGTGTTCATGGTCGTGCACGCGGCCCTCGCGGCCCTGCTCACCCGCCTCGGCGCGGGCACCGACGTGCCCATCGGCTCGCCCATCGCCGGCCGCACCGACCCGGCACTGGACGACCTCGTCGGCTTCTTCGTCAACACCCTGGTGTTGCGAGTGGACACCGGCGGCGAACCGACGTTCCGGGAGCTCCTCGGCCGCGTCCGCGAACGCAACCTCGACGCGTACGCCCACCAGGACGTCCCGTTCGAGCGGCTGGTCGAGGTGCTCAACCCGGCGCGGTCGCTGTCGTATCACCCGCTGTTCCAGGTCATGCTCGCCGGCCAGAACAACGCCCGCGCCGAGGTCACCCTGCCCGGCCTGGCCGTCACCGAGGTGCCGGTGACCACCGGGACGGCGAAGTTCGACCTCGCGATCTCCCTGACCGAGCGGAACGCCGGGATCGACGGCGTGCTGGAATTCAACGCCGACGTCTTCGACCACACCGGTGCGCACGCGATCCTGCGCCGACTCGAAGTCCTGCTGCGCGCGGCCCTGGCCGAGCCCGACCGCCCGGTCGGCGCCCTGGACCTGCTCGAAGGCGACGAGCGCGCCCGCGTGCTCACCACATGGGCCGGCTCCCTCGAACCGGCGGGCACCGAGACGTTCCCCGCGATGTTCGCCCGGCGCGTCGCCGAGGCCCCCGACGCGGTGGCCCTCGTGTTCGAGGACGTCGAGCTCAGCTACGCCGAGGTGAACGCCCGCGCCAACCGGCTCGCGCACCTGCTGCTTTCCCGGGGTGCGGGGCCGGAGCGGGTGGTCGCGCTGGCCGTGCCGCGCTCGGTGGACATGATCGTCGCCGAGCTGGCGGTGCTCAAGGCCGGAGCCGCGTACCTGCCGATCGACGTCGACTACCCGGGCGACCGGATCGCCTACATGGCCGGCGATGCGGCCCCGGTGTGCGTGGTGACGACAGCGGACATCGAGGCGAAACTGCCGGCGTCCCTGCCGCGGGTCTTCCTCGAGGACCCGGCTCTGGCCGGAATGTCCACTGAGGACCCTTCCGTGGTGGTCAGGCCGGAGAACGCGGCGTACGTGATCTACACGTCCGGCTCGTCCGGGCGGCCGAAGGGCGTCGTCCTGCAGCACTCCGGCGTCGCGAAGCTGGTCGCCACCCAGAGGGAGCGGTTCGGGGTGGGCCCGCACAGCCGGGTCCTGCAGTTCGCGTCGCCGAGCTTCGACGTCGCCTTCTGGGACCTGTGCCTCGGGCTGCTTTCGGGTGGCCGCCTGGTGGTCGTCCCGGCCGAGCGGCGGGTCGCGGGCCCGGCGCTCACCGAATACGCGCACGCCCACGGCGTCGACTTCATGATCCTGCCGCCCGCCCTGCTCGACGCGATGCCGGCGGACCTCGACCTGCCGCGCGACAGCGTGCTGCTCGCGGGCACCGAACGCGTGTCGCCGGAGCTGGTCCGCCGCTGGGCGCCGGGGCGGCGGCTGTTCAACGCCTACGGCCCGACGGAGGCGACCACCAACTCGACCCTCGGCGAGAGCGACCCGGCCGAGCTGGCGGACGCGACCGTCGTCCCCATCGGCGTCCCCGACCCCGGCACCCGGGCGTACGTCCTCGACGCCGGGCTGCGGCCGGTCCCGCCCGGCGTGGTGGGGGAGCTGTACCTCGCCGGCTCCGGGCTGGCGCGCGGGTACCTCGGCCGGCCGGGGCTCACCGCGGAACGGTTCGTCGCGGACCCGTTCGGGTCGGGCGGGCGGCTGTACCGCACGGGCGACCTGGTCAAATGGCTGCCGGACGGGCGGCTGGTGTTCCTGGGCCGGGCCGACGACCAGGTCAAGATCCGCGGCTACCGGATCGAGCTCGGCGAAATCGAGTCCGTGCTCGCCGAGCACCCGGCCGTCGGGCAGTCCGTCGTCGTCGCGCAGGACGGGCGGCTCATCGCCTACGCCGTGCCCTCGGCCGGGCGCGACGAAGAAGCCGAACTGGACCACGTCGGCGAGTGGCGCGAGCTGCACGAGAACGTCTTCACCGAAGCCGCGTCCGGCGGGCTGGAGGAGAACTTCACCGGCTGGAACTCCAGCTACGACGGCTCCGAGATCCCGCTCGGCGAGATGCGCGAGTGGCACGCGGCGACGATCGAGCGGATCCGCGCGCTGCGGCCGAAGCGGGTCCTGGAGATCGGCGTCGGCAGCGGCCTGATCCTGTCCCGGATCGCGCCGGACGCCGAGGAGTACTGGGGCGTCGACCTGTCCGAGCGGGCCATCGCCAACCTGCGGCGTGAACTCGCGGCGACACCGTTCGCGAGCAGGGTCCACCTGGCCGCGCGGCCCGCCCACGACCTGGGCGAACTGCCGGAGTTCGACACGGTGGTCATCAACTCGGTCGCCCAGTACTTCCCGAGCGTCGGCTACCTCGCCGAAGTCGTCCGCATGGCCGCGGCGCACGTCCGCCCGGGCGGCGCGATCTTCCTCGGCGACATCCGGAACCTCCGTTCGCTGCGGGCGTTCCGGACGGCGACCGAGCTGCGCCACGGCCGCCGGGACGTCGCCGCGGTGGACCAGGCGATCGCGCGGGAGGGCGAGCTCGTGCTCGACCCGGACTTCTTCGCGGCCCTCGGACTCGACGGCTTCGACGACATCGACCTGTGGGTGAAACGCGGCCACGCGCACAACGAGCTGACCCGGCACCGCTACGACGTCGTGCTGCGGAAGGCACCTCGGCCCGCCGCTCCCGAAGAGCGGGTCGTGTCCGTGGCCGAGCTGGAACAGGCGTTGGCCACTCGCCCGGCCCGGCTGCGCGTGACCGGCGTGCCCAACGCCCGGCTGTCCGGGGAACTCGCCGCCGTCACCGCGCTGGCCTCGGGCGACGCCGAGACGGCACTGTCCGCTTTGGACGACCGGGCCGGAGTGGACCCCGAGACCCTGCACGACCTCGGCGAGCGTCACGGCTACCGCGTGTACGCGACCCTCACCGCGGACGAGGGCGTCCTGGAGGTCGTGTTCACCACCGGCGAGCCGACGCGGATCCACCGCGGCCGCCCGGTCCGGGCCGCCCTGGAAGCGCTCGGCACTCACCCGGCCGGGCAGCGGGACGCGAACGCGCTGGTCACGGCGTTGCGGGCGCACGTGCGGGACCGGCTGCCGCAGTACATGGTGCCGTCGGCGTTCGTGCTCCTCGACCGGCTCCCGCTGCTGGCTTCGGGCAAACTGGACCGGCGTGCCCTGCCGAGCCCCGACAAGCAGGCGGCCACCGCCGGCCGGGCCCCGCGGACCCCGGTCGAAGAAGTCCTCTGCGGACTCTTCGCCGAAATACTCGACACGGCGGCGATCGGCGTCGACGACGACTTCTTCGCCCTCGGCGGGCATTCCCTGATGGCGACGCGGCTGGTCGCACGGCTGCGGTCGGTGTTCGGCGTCGAGCTGCAGGTGCGGTCGGTGTTCGAGACGCCGACCGTGGCCGGGCTGGCCGCGCTGCTGGCCACCTCGGACGCCGCGGCCCGGCCCGCCCTGGTGCGCGCCGACCCGCGGCCGGAGGTGCTGCCGCTGTCGTTCGCCCAGCAGCGCCTGTGGTTCCTGCACCGGCTGGAAGGTCCGTCGGCGACGTACACCATGCCGACGGCGGTCCGGCTGACCGGCGACCTCGACGTCGAGGCTCTGCGCACGGCCCTGTCCGATGTGGTCGAACGCCACGAAGCCCTGCGCACGGTGTTCCCCGAGATCGACGGCGAAGCCCGGCAGCGCGTCCTCGCCGACGTCACGATCCCGCTGCCGGTCGGTGCGGTCACCGAGGCGACGCTCGCCGACGCGGTGTCCGAAGCGGCCGGCACGGTGTTCGAGCTGGAGTCGGAGATCCCGTTGCGGGCGACGCTGCTCCGCCTCGGGGTTCGCGAGCACGTCCTGGTGCTCGTGGTCCACCACATCGCCTCCGACGGCTGGTCGACCGCGCCGCTGTGGCGGGACCTGGCGACGGCCTACACCGCCCGCCGGACCGGCGAACCTCCACAGTGGACGCCGTTGCCGGTGCAGTACGCGGACTACACGCTGTGGCAGCGGGACGTCCTCGGCGAGCCGGTCCTCGAACCGCAGCTGGCCTACTGGCGCGAAACCCTCGCCGGCCTGCCGGAGCGGATCGAGCTCCCGACGGACCGGCCGCACCCGGCGGAGGCGTCCTACCGGGGCGAGCAGTTCGCCTTCGGCTGGGACGGTGAACTCCACAGTGGACTCGTCGAACTGGCCCGCGCCTGCGGCGCCAGCGTGTTCATGGTCGTGCACGCCGGGCTCACCGCGGTGCTGACCCGGCTCGGCGCGGGCACCGACATCCCGCTCGGTACGTCCATCGCCGGCCGCACCGACGCCGCCCTGGACGACGTCGTCGGGTTCTTCGTCAACACGCTCGTGCTGCGCGTGGACACCGGCGGCAACCCGTCCTTCCGGGACCTCGTCGCCCGCGTGCGCGAGCGCAGCCTCGACGCGTTCGCCCACCAGGACGTCCCGTTCGAGCGGCTGGTCGAAGCGCTGAACCCGGTCCGGTCGCCGGCCTACCACCCGCTGTTCCAGACGATGCTGGCCTGGCAGAACAACGCCGTCGCCGACCTCGCCCTGCCCGGTCTCACCGTCGCGGAGGAACCGGTCCGCACCGGCACCGCGCGGGCGGACCTGACGTTCTTCGTCGGCGAGCGGCCGGGCCACCGGGCCGGGATCCACGGCACGGCGGAGTACAACAGCGACGTCTTCGACCGCACGAGCGTCGAGGCGATCCTGGCGCGGCTGCGGACGTTCCTCGCCGCCGTCGTCGCCGGCCCGGACACCCGGATCGGTGCCGTCGACCTGCTCACCGGCGCCGAGCGGGAGCTGCTCGCCGCCGACCCCGCGACACCCCTGCCCGCGGAGACGGCCGCCGGGCTGTTCGCCGCCCAGGTCGCGCGGACGCCGGACGCGACGGCCCTGATGTCCGGTGCCGGACGGCTCACCTACGCCGAGCTGGACGCGCGGGCCACCGCGCTGGCGCGGGCCCTGCTCGCGCGGGGCGCGGGACCGGAACGGGTGGTGGCGGTCGCGCTGCCGCGGTCGGTGGACCTCGTGGTCGCGCTCCTGGCGGTGCTCAAGACCGGCGCCGCCTACCTGCCCCTGGACCTGAACCACCCCGCCGAGCGCATCGAGCTGATGCTCACCGACGCGGCCCCGCACCTGGTCGTCGCCGAAGCCGGCTTCGGGGGCAGGCTCGTCCGGCCGGGGGACACCGGGCCGGAAGCGGCCTGGCCGTCGATCGGCCCGGACCACCCGGCGTACGTGATCTTCACGTCCGGCTCCACCGGCCGCCCGAAGGCCGTCGCCGGAACCCAGCGCGCCCTGGCCAACCGCCTGCACTGGGGCCGGGGCCTCGCGCGAGGCGTGCGCCTGGCCAAGAGCGCCCTGACGTTCATCGACGGCTCCACCGAGCTGCTCGGCGGCCTCGTCGCGGGCGACCCGGTGGTCCTCGCCGACGACGCCACGGCCACCGACCCGATCGCCCTGGCCGAGCTGGTGCGGACGTCGGGCGCGCAGGTGCTCACCGTGGTCCCGAGCCTCCTCGGCACCTTCGCCGAGGACGCCCCGGCCGGCGCGTTCGACACGGTGACCACCTGGATCACCAGTGGCGAACCGCTTTCCGGCGCACTTGCCGGGAAGGTCGCGGCCCGGTGGCCGGCGGCGGAACTGGTCAACCTCTACGGCTGTTCCGAAGTCGCGGGCGACAGCCTGGCCCAGGTCTGCGGCCCGGTGGCCATCGGAGCGCCGATCGCCAACACCCGCGCGTACGTCCTCGACGCCGGTCTCCGCCCGGTGCCGCCGGGCGTGCGCGGCGAGCTGTACCTGGCCGGCGCCGGGCTCGCGCGGGGCTATCTCGGCCGGCCGGCGCTCACCGCCGAACGGTTCGTCGCCTCGCCGTTCGAGCCGGGGGAGCGGATGTACCGGACCGGCGACCTCGTCCGCCGCCGGGCCGACGGGGCGTGCGAGTTCCTCGGCCGCGCGGACCAGCAGCTCAAGATCCGCGGGTTCCGCGTCGAGCCCGGCGAGGTCGAAGCCCTGCTGACCACGGACGCGTCGGTGGCGCGCGCGGCCGTGATCGCCCGGGAGAACCGGCTGATCGCCTACGTGGCACCGTCGGGTGACCCGGTCGCGCTCCGGGCGCTGGTGGCCGGGCGCCTGCCGGAACACCTGGTGCCGTCGGCGATCGTCGTCCTGCCCGAGCTGCCGGTGAACGCCCACGGCAAGCTGGACCGCGCCGCCCTGCCCGACCCGGCGGTGCGGGCGTCCGGGCGGCTCGCGCGGACCCCGGCCGAGCAGGCGTTGTGCGAGCTGTTCGCCGACGTCCTCGGCTTGACCGTGGTCGGCCCGGACGACGGGTTCTTCGCCCTGGGCGGGCACTCGCTCCTGGCGACGCGGCTGGTCAGCCGGATCCGCGCGCTGCTCGGCGTCGAGGTGCCGCTGCGGGCGGTGTTCGACGCGCCGACCCCGGCCCGCCTCGCCGAACTCCTGGACCCGGGCCGGGGCAGCCGGCCCGCGCTGGTCCCGGCCCGGCGCCCGGACGTGCTGCCGCTGTCGTTCGCGCAGCAGCGGCTGTGGTTCCTCGACCGCCTCGACGGGCCGTCCGCGACCTACAACATCCCGTGGGCGTGGGAACTCACCGGCCCGGTCGACGCCGTCGCGCTGCGGGCCGCGCTGGGTGACGTCGTGGCGCGCCACGAGGTGCTCCGGACGCTCCTGGTCGAGGAGCAGGGCACCCCGCGGCAGGTCGTCCTCGACCGGGCGCGCCCGGTGCTGGTCACCGAGACCGTGGCCGAGGCCGGGCTCGACGAGCGCGTCGCCGCCGCCGCGTCGTACTGCTTCGCCCTGGACGCCGAGATCCCGGTCCGGGCGACCCTGGTTTCGGCCGGGCCGGACCGGCACGTGTTCGTGCTGCTGGTGCACCACAGCGCGGGCGACGGCTGGTCGCTGCCGCCGCTGAAGCGGGACCTGGACACCGCGTACGCGGCCCGCTGCCGCGCGGAGAGTCCACAGTGGACGCCGTTGCCGGTCCAGTACGCGGACTACACGCTGTGGCAACGCGAGCTGTTCGGCCGCGCCGACGACCCCGCGAGCGTGCTGGGCCGGCAGGCGGCGTTCTGGCGGGACACCCTCGCCGGTATCCCCGACGAGCTGGCGCTGCCGGCGGACCGGCCACGCCCGGCGCGGTCGACCAACCGCGGTGCCGCCGTGCCGTTCACCGTGCCCGCGTCCGTCCACAGGGGACTGCGGGAGCTGGCCCAGCGCAGTGGCACCAGCACCTTCATGGTCCTGCAGGCGGCCTTGGCCACGCTGCTGACCCGGCTCGGCGCGGGCACCGACATCCCGCTGGGGACCCCGGTGGCCGGCCGCACCGACCACGCGCTGGAGGACCTCGCCGGGTTCTTCGTCAACACCCTCGTCCTGCGCACCGACACCGGCGGCGACCCGACGTTCCGAGAGCTGCTGGCCCGCGTTCGCGAGGCGGACCTGGCGGCCTACGCCCACCAGGACCTGCCATTCGAGCACCTCGTCGAGCTGCTCAACCCGCCCCGGTCGCTGGCCCGGCACCCGGTGTTCCAGGTCATGCTCGCGGTCTACCACGCCGGTTCGGCGCCGGAGCGGCTGCTCGGGCTGGAAGCGTCCTATCGGGACACCGGACTGCGGCAGGCGAAGTTCGACCTGTCGTTCGACCTGGTCGAAACGGCCGAGGGCATCGACGGCGACCTCGAGTTCAGCCTCGACCTCTTCGACGAGCCGGCCGCGCGGACGCTCACCGAGCGCCTGGTCCGGCTGATGACCGCCGTCGTCGCCGACCCGGACCGGCCGCTGAGCCGCATCGACGTCCTCGATCCCGGTGAGCGGAACCGGATCCTGCACGACTGGGGGGCCGGGGCGCCGCTGACGCTCTCGGCGCCGACGGTCGTCGACCGGCTCGCCGCCCAGGTGGCGGCCACCCCGGACGCGACCGCGCTGAGCGACGCGGATTCGAGCGTCACGTTCGCCGAATTCGCCGCCCGTACCGACCGGCTCGCTCGGTGGCTCGCGTCCCGGGGCGCCGGTCCCGAGCGGGTCGTGGCGCTGGTGCTGCCGCGGTCGGCGGCCGTCGTCGAGGCGATCTTCGGCGTGTTCAAGACGGGTGCGGCCTACCTGCCGGTGGACCCGGACCAGCCGGACGACCGGATCTCGGCGATCCTCGCCGACGCCGGTCCCGCGCTGGTGCTCACCAGCCGTTCGCTGCCTTCGCCCCCTCCCGGCGCGCTGTTCGTCGAGGACATTGTGGACAGTTCCGCTCCGCTCACCCCGCCGTCACCGGCGAACCCGGCGTACGTGCTCTACACATCGGGGTCCACGGGCCAGCCGAAGGGCGTGGTCGTCCCGCACTCCGGGCTGGTCAACCTGTTCCACAGCCACCGCGAGACGCTCTACCGCCCGGCGGTCGCGGCGGCGGGCGGGCGGCGGCTGCGGGTCGGGCACGCGTGGGCGTTCTTCTTCGACGCGTCCTGGCAGCCGCAGCTGTGGCTGCTCGACGGGCACGAGGTGCACGTCGTCGACGACGACACCCGCCGCGACCCGGACCGGCTGGCGGCGGTGGTGCGCGACCGCGGGCTCGACTTCCTCGAGCTCACGCCGTCACACTTCGCGCAGCTGGCCGCGGCCGGCGTGGTCGCGGACGGCCGGTGCGCCCTCGGCGTGGTCGGCGTCGGCGGCGAAGCCGTGTCGCAGACGCTGTGGGAGACGCTGTCGTCGATGCCGGACACGGAGGCGTACAACCTCTACGGCCCCACCGAGGCCACGGTGGACGCGCTGGTCGGCCGCTTCCGCGACGCGGACCGGCCGGTGATTGGGCGTCCGGTGCACAACACGCGGGCGTACGTGCTCGACGGCGGGCTTTCGCCGGTCCCGGCCGGGGTGCCCGGCGAGCTGTACCTGGCCGGCGCCGGGCTGGCCCGCGGCTACCACGGGCGGCCCGGCCTCACCGCGGACCGGTTCGTCGCCTCGCCGCATCAGCCGGGGGAGCGGATGTACCGCACCGGCGACCTGGTGCGGTGGCGGCCCGACGGGCAGCTCGAATACCTCGGGCGCACCGACGACCAGGTCAAGATCCGCGGCTTCCGGATCGAACCGGGCGAGATCGAAACGGCCCTGACCCGGCACGACGACGTCACGCAGGCCCTGGTCGTGGTCCACAAGGAGCGGCTGGTCGCCTACACGACCCCGGCGGCCGCGGATCCCGTGCGGCTGCGGGAGTTCCTCGCCCGGTCGCTGCCGGCGTACATGGTGCCCGCGGCGATCGTGCCGGTGGACGCGTTCCCGGTGACGCCCAACGGGAAGCTGGACCGGGCGGCGCTGCCGTCGCCCGAGTTCGAAAGCCGTGGCCGGGCCCCCGGAACGGCCACGGAGAAGGCGCTCTGCGAGATCTTCGCGGAGGTCCTGGACGTCGCCGTCGTCGGCGCCGACGACGACCTGTTCACCCTCGGCGGCCATTCGATGCTGCTGGTGCTCCTGCGCACCCGGATCACCGAACGGCTCGGGACCGAGCTGCCGATCGCCGAGTTCTTCCGCACCCCCACCCCGGCCGGGCTGGCCGCGGTGCTGACCCGAGACACGGAGTAGACGTGCACCGCACCCTGATGAACGCCAAGATCCACCGCGCCACCGTCACCCAGGCCGACCTGCACTACGTCGGCTCGCTGACCATCGACGCCGACCTGATGGCCGCCGCGGACATCGTCGAGGGGGAGCGGGTCCAGGTCGTCGACATCACCAACGGCGCCCGGCTGGAGACCTACGCCATCACGGGCGAGCCTGGCTCCGGCGTGATCGGCGTCAACGGCGCGGCCGCACACCTGGTGCACCCCGGCGACCTCGTCATCATCATCACCTACGCGCAGGTGGCCGAATCCGAGCGCGCCGGGCACCGGCCGCGGGTGGTGCACGTGGACGGCGACAACCGGCAGGTCCACCTGGGACACGACCCGGCCGAGCCGGTGCCGGGGGCCGCGGCGCAGCTGTCCGGCCGTGGGCGCTGACACAGTTGCGTCGGCGAGGGTGCCCTAAATAAGGTGTGCCTATCCTAAAAGAGAGGTTCTCATCGTGTTCCAGAGCGCTGCCGGGCTCAGCCGGCGTGGTTTCCTGATCGGGGCGGGCGGCGTCGCGGCCGCCGCGGCCCTCACCGCGTGCGGCAGTGGCGGCGGCAAGCCGGCGGCCGGGGCGTCCGGCCCGTGGGAGTTCACCGACGACCGCGGCCGGAAGGCGGCGCGCGACCAGCGTCCGGCGCGGGTGGTGGCCTACGCCAGCTCGGCCGCCGCGCTGTGGGACTACGGCGTCCGCCCGGCCGGCGTGTTCGGCCCGCAGAAGACGGCGAGCGGCGGCAAGGAGATCCAGGCCGGCAACATCGACCTGAACGCCGTCACCTCCATCGGCAACGCCTGGGACGACTTCAGCATGGAGAAGTTCGCCGCGCTGAAGCCGGACCTGGTCGTCACCGGCCTGACCGGCACCAAGCCCACGGACATGTGGGTGCTCACCGGCGACCTCGGGCCCAAGGTGGGGCAGATCGCGCCGGTCGTCGCGCTGTCGGAGTACAAGGTCACGCTGCCCAAGGTGATCGAGCGGTACGCGCAGCTGGCCGTCGCGCTCGGCGGGGACGCGAACTCGGAGACGATGAAGAAGGCCAAGGCGGACTTCGACCAGGCGTCCGAGGACCTGCGCGCGGCGGCGAAGGAGAAGGCCGGCCTGAAGGTCCTGGTGCTCTACGGCGACAAGGACGGCCTGTACATCGCGAAGCCGGAGTTCTTCGCCGACCTCGCCTACTACCGCGAGCTCGGCCTGGACATCGTCTCCGGCGGCGGCAGCGAGGACTACTGGGAGCAGCTGTCCTGGGAGCAGGCCGGCAAGTACCCGGCGGACCTGATCCTGACCGACTCGCGCTCGTACGCGCTGCCGCGTGCCCAGATGACGCAGTTCCCGACCTGGAACCAGCTGCCCGCGGTCAAGGCGGGCCAGCTCGGCGACTGGTCGGCCGAGCCGCGTTTCAACCACCTGCTCGCCACGCCGGTCATCCAGAAGCTGACCGCGCTGGTGAAGGGTGCCCGCACGGACATCACCGCCTGAGGAGGCCCGTCGTGACCAACCCGTTCGAAGACCCGGCCGGGACGTACCTGGTCCTGGTCAACGCCGAGAACCAGCACAGCCTGTGGCCGGAGACCATCGACGTCCCGCCCGGCTGGACGTCCGCCTTCGGCCCGGCCTCCCGCCAGGACTGCCTGGACCACGTGGAAGCGAACTGGACGGACATGCGCCCGAAATCCCTGGCCGACGCCATGGACACCTGACCACCCCCACCACGACACGCCGGGAGCCCCAGGCCCCCGGCGTGTCGTCTTCCCGGCACCCGAACCGACCACCTGGGTACGCGAACCGACCACCTGGGTACGCGAACCGACCACCTGGGTACGCGAACCGACCACCTGGGTACGCGAACCGACCACCTGGGTACGCGAACCGGCCACCTGGGTACGCGAGATGCCCCTCCAGACACGCGAGATGCCCTTTCAATCACGCGAGATTCCCGTCCGATCACACGACTTCCGTGTACCGGAACGGTCGGCTCGCGTGCCTGGACGGACGACTCGCGTACCTGGACGGTCGGCTCGCGTACCTGGAGGGTCGGGTCAGGTGCGCTGGCCGGACCAGGCGGCCCAGAGCTTGGCGTACCGGCCGCCCGCGGCGACGAGGTCGTCGTGGGTTCCGGACTCGACCACCGCGCCCGCGTCCAGGACCACGATCCGGTCCGACGCCGCCGCCTGGGTCAGGCGGTGGGCGACCACCAGCGCCGTTCGCCCTTCCAACGCCGCAGCGGCGGCCGACTCCAGGACGCGGGAGCCCGCGCTGCCCGCCTCCGCAGTGGCCTCGTCGAGGATCGCGATCGGCGGGTCGGCCAGCACCAGCCGGACCAGGGCCAGCTGCTGCGCCTGCGTCACCGTCAGCTGGTGACCGCCTTCGCCGACCACCGTCGCCAATCCCGATGGCAAGGCGGACACCCAGGTCAGCGCCCCCACCTTCGCCAGCGCGGCCCGCAGTTCGGCGTCGGTCGCCGACGGGCGGGCCAGGCGCAGGTCGTCGGCCAGCGACCCGGCGAAGACGTGGACCTCCTGGCTGATCAGCCCGACCGCCCGGCGGGTGCCGTCCGGCCCCAGCTCGTCCAGCGGCACGCCGCCGACGGCGACCGAGCCCGCGTCCGGGCGGTGGATCCCGGCGACCAGCTTGGCCAGCGTCGTCTTCCCGGCGCCGCTCGCGCCCACCAGCGCCACCCGCTCCCCGGGGGCGACGCCGAGGTCGACGTCCCGCAGCACCGGGTGACCGTCCACATAGGAGTATCCGAGGCCCGCGGTCTTCACCGACGCGTCCCCCGGCCGTGACGGCTGCGCGGGCGACGTCTCCGCGGGCAGGTCGGCGACGCCGATCAGCCGCGCGAGGCTGGCGGTGGCCGCCTGGGCGTCGTCGACCAGCGCCAGCGCGGTCGTGATCGGCCCGAACAGGCTGTGGAAGTACAGGGCCGCCGCCGTCGCGACACCGACCGTGACCGCGTCCGCCCCGACCAGCAGGAACCCCGTCGCCAGCACGGCCGACAGCCCGACGAACTCCGCCAGGTTCAGCCGCGCGTAGAACCGCGTCACCAGCCGGATCCCGCGCAGCGCCAGGGAAACCGCGGTGCCGGACCGCTCGCGCACCCGCGCCAGATGGGTGTCCGCCAGCCGGAACGCCCGGACGGTCTTCGCGCCGCCGACGGTGTCCAGCAGCTGCTGCTGTTGCGCTCCGACGGCCTCGCGTTGCGCCGCGTACAACGGCTTCGCGCGCGGCACGTACCACCGCACGGTCCACAGCTGGATCGGCACGGCCAGCAACGCGGCCGGCAGGAACCGCCAGTCGAGCACGGCCAGGGCGCCGAACGTCAGGACGACCGTCAGCACCGACCGGCCCAGCTCCGGCAGCGCCTGCCGGACGCCCTCGGCGACGACCGAGACGTCGTTCGTCACGCGGGCGGTCAGGTCACCGGAGCCGGCCCGCTCGAGCTGTTCCAGCGGCAGGCCGAGAGCGCGCTCGACGAAGCGTTCGCGCAGCTCCGCCAGGATCGTCTCGCCCAGCCGCGCGACCAGGGACACGCCGATCGCGGTGGCCACCGCCTGCGCCACCGCGACGAGCACCAGTCCCGCCACCGGCGTCACCAGCTCGGCCGCCGGCCGGCGGGTGGCGACCAGGTCGACGACCCGGCCGAGCAGCGGCGCGGTGAGCAGGCCGATCGCGGTGGCCGCGGCGAGCGTCGTGAACGCGGCCGCCGCGCGGCCCTTCTGCCGGCCGACGAGCTCGCCGACGACGGCGCGGATCCGGCGGCCGTCGGCCACGGGGAGGAGTTCGCGGGTCATGCCAGCACCGCCGCTCGGTAGTCGGGACGGCCGGCCAGCTCGGCGTGCAGGCCTTCGCCCGCGACACGCCCGTCGTCGAGCAGGACGACGCGGTCGGCCGCGGCCAGCAGCGCCGGGCTGGTGGTCACCAGGATCGTGGTGCGGCCGCGCCGCAGTTCGGCCAGGCCGGCGGCGATCCGGGCCTCGGTGACCGTGTCGACGGCGGTCGTCGGGTCGTGCAGCACGAGCACCGGCGCGTCGGCGGCGAGCGCCCGGGCGAGGGCGACGCGCTGGCGCTGCCCGCCCGACAGCGACCGCCCGCGTTCGGTGACGGCGGTCGCGGCGCCGTCGGGCAGCGCGCTCGCCACCTCGTCGACGGCGGCCGCGGACATCGCTTCGGCGGCCAGCGGCCCGGACGTCACGTTGTCCGCGACCGTGCCGGCGAAGAGGTCCGCGTCGTGCGCGGCGACCAGTACCACCTCGCGGACCCGGCCGGGGTCCACTGTGGACAGGTCCACCGAGTCGACCGACACCGAACCGCCCGCGGGATCGGCGGCGCGGCCGAGGCAGTCGAGCAGGTCCGTCGCGGCGGCCGGGTCGGTGACGACCACCCCCAGCAGCTCACCCGGGCGGGCCTCGAAGGCGACGTCCCGCAGGGCGCCGCGGCTGAGCGCGGACAGCTTGACGTGCCCGGCCGCGGGGACCGGCAGCGTGGCGTCCCCGGCGCCGACGGCGGGGGGCGCGTCGAGGACGTCGGCGATGCGCGTGGCCGACGCCCGGCCCTGCGCGAGTTCGCCGTTGACCCACGAGAAGATCGTGAACGGCGTGATCAGGTACTGCGCGAGCCCGACCGCGGCCACCAGGTCGCCGACACTGATGTCACCCGCCGCGGCCAGGTTGCCGCCGACGAGCGCGACGACGGCGATGAAGATGCCGGTGAGCGCCAGCAGCGCGCCGTTGTGCCAGGCCTGGGCGCGGGCCGCGCGCAGGGTCGCGCGCAGCGAGTCCTGGCTGGTCCGGCGGTAGCGGTCGACGGCGGCGCGTTCGGCGCCGATCCCCTTGAGCACGCGCAGCCCGGCGACGAGGTCGGTCGCGACACCGGAGGCGAACGCCGAGCGCTCCTGCTCGGCTTCGCTGCGACGCTCCAGGGGCTTGCCGATCAGGTGCGCCAGGTACAGCATCGGCGGCGTGCCGAGCAGCACGAGCAGGCCGAGCGGCAGCGACATGGTGAGCAGCGCGACGGCGCTGACCAGCAGCCCGGCCAGGCCGGCGACGCCGAACGGCAGGACGCCGTTGACCGTGCCGACGCGCTTCGCGTCCGACGTCGCGATGCTCACCAGTTCGCCCGCGAGGGTGCCGGACTCCGCGACGCCGCCGGGGTGCAGGACCCGGCGGCCGAGGTCGAGGCGCAGGTCGTGGGCGGCGCGTTCGGCGGCGCGCTCGCCGAAGCGGGCGCCCAGGCGGTAGCTGGTCGACAAGGCGGCGAAGAGCACGCCCAGCACCGCGAGCCAGAGCAGCAGCGTGCTGACCGAGCCGTTCGCGATCGCCTGGTCGATGACCACGCCGATCACCACCGGCACCAGTGCTTCGCCGCCTTGGTGGCCCGCGGTCAGCAGCGCCGCGAGCGCCACCGACCGTCGTTGCCCGGCGATCGACCGGCGGAGGACCTGCCGTCCCGTCGTGCGCACCCGCGCCTCCCTGTCCAGAGCTGGGATAGGTAAGGCTAGTCTAAGTAAAGAAGTTACGGGAACACGGTCGGTTTCGTCTCACTTCGCGATTCGGTCGCCGGTTCGCCGAACCGCGCCAGCGCAAGGGCGGCCAGGACGGCGAGCGCGAACCCGGCGATGGCGACGACCGCGAACCCCGGCCGGGTCCGGTCGCCGAGGGCGAGCACACCGACCAGCGACGGGAACACCGTCTCGCCGAGCACCATCATCGCGGTCGAGGTGGTGACGCTCCCGCGTTGCAACGCCGTCGCGTAGAACAGCATGGCCAGGCCGCCGGCGACCGCGACGGTGTAGGTCGCGGGGTCGGTGAGCAGGTCGAGCGGCGCGAGGCTGGGGATGATCCGGCCGGCGATCGCGACGACACCGAAACACAACCCGGCGACGAGCCCGAGCGCCGGCGTCCGGATCCGGCGGCTCGCCCGGCCCGCGACGATCCCGGCCACGCCCAGCACGGCGACCGCGCCGATCAGGCCGAACCGGAACCCGAGCCCGACCGGATCGGACCCTTCGCTCTCGGCGGCCGCGCCCAGCAGCGCGAGGCCGGCGCACACGACGGCCACGGCCGCCCACTCGCGCCGGCCGAGCCGCACGCCGAGGAACCGCGCGGCGACGGCGGTCACGGCGAGGCTCGCGGCGAGCGCGGCCTGGACGACGAACAGCGGCAGGACGTGCAGCGCGGCGATCTGCGCGACGAACCCGAGGACGTCGAGCGACAGGCCGAGCACGAACTTCCACTGGCCGAGCACCCGGACCAGCAGTTTCGGGTCGACGCCGTCGGCCCCGGTGTCCGTGGCCCGCGCGGCGACGGACTGCATCACCGAAGCCACGCCGTACGCGCATGCCGCGCCCAGGGCGCAGAGCAGTCCCCACCACATGCGGGTCACTCTATTTGCCGCGGATTTTGTCGGACCGGTGCGGTACGTTGCGGCCATGTCGAACACGAGTTCGAAGACGCACCGCCGCTGGCCGGCCCGCCTGGCCGCCGACGAGCTGCGCCTGCAGCTGGAGTTCCTGCAGTTCCTCCGGGCGACGGCGGTCAACAAGCTGGCCGGGCTGCCGAGGGAGCAGGCGGTGGCGACGCTGTTGCCGACGTCGCCGCGGATGAGCGCGCTCGGCGTGGTGAAGCACCTGACGGCGGTCGAGCGCTGGTGGCTGTGCATCGAGGCGGGCGGGGCGGATCTGCCGTCGCTGTGGGCGGGCAGCCCGGACCCGAGCTGGGACGTGGGAGAGGAGGAGACGCCGGTTTCGGTGGTGGCGGCGTACAAGGCGGAGTGGGCACGGGCGGAGAAGGCCCTGCGCGGGCTGGGCCCGGACGACCGCACGCGGCGGCGGTCGGAGTTCAGCGTGCGGTGGGTGGTGGCGCATGTGGTTCAGGAGACGGCGCGGCATGTGGGGCATCTGGATGTGCTTCGGGAGCTGGCGGACGGGGAGGTGGGTGAGTGAGGGGTTGATGCCGGGCGGGCTGCCCCTGCTTCGGCGGGCCGCCAACCGCTGCTTCGGCAGCGAAAACCGCGTGACAGCGGCCGTTACCCTGGGTGCGTGGCCGTCGTTGCGGAATCCCGCCGATTTACCGGCCCCCTGGCCCTCGTAGGTGCCAGCGGGGTTCCGGTGCCATGCCCGCCGCCGCCTGACCGGCGGCCGTCGTACTGACCTCGCCGGGTGTCCGGGCCAGGGGGAGCCGTCCCCCATCCGCCCACCCCGGAGGTCCCGTCATGCCCGAACCACTCACCCCTGCCCAGCTCGCCCAAGCCCTCGCCGTCCGCGATCTCACCGATCCCGCTGCCGGGCCGCACGCCGTTCAGCTCGTCGTCGACCAGGCCGTCGAGGCCCTCGCCGCCTTGTGGCCCTGTTCCGTCCGGTGGTGGCGAGGTGCTCGGGTCGTCACCGTCGCCGACAACTACGACCACCTCGGCTACCACCCCGATGACGTCACCCGCGACGCCCGCTACACCCGGTACGTCGACCACGACCACGTCCTCCGCAGCCACTCCAGCGCTCTGGTCCCCGGGGCGCTGCGGCAGCTCGCCGAGACCCCGGCCGACGACGTCCTGCTCGTCTGCCCCGGCCTCGTCCACCGCCGGGACAGCATCGACCGGCTGCACAGCGGCACCCCGCACCAGCTCGACCTCTGGCGGATCACCCGGCGCCCGGCCACCCGGGCCGACCTCGAAGACATGGTCGCCGCGCTCGTTCCCGGGTGGAACCGGCGGCTCGAAGCGCGGCGGCATCCGTACACTGTGGACGGTGCGCAGCTCGACGTCGAGCACGACGGGCGGTGGGTCGAAGTCGCCGAATGCGGCCTCGCGCACCCCGCCGTGCTGCAGCGGGCCGGGCTCGACGAGACCTGGTCCGGGCTCGCGCTCGGGCTGGGCCTCGACCGGATGCTGATGCTGCGCAAGGGAATCCCGGACATCCGCCTGCTGCGCTCGCCCGACCCGGCCGTCGCCGCGCAGATGACGGACCTCGCGCCCTACCGGCCGGTCTCGGCGCTGCCGCCCGTGCGCCGCGACCTCTCGATCGCCGTCGACGCCGACGACCGGGCCGAAGACCTCGGCGACCGCGTCCGGGACGCCCTCGGCGACGACGCCGACGTCGTCGAGTCGGTCGAAATCCGGCAGGAGACGCCGGGTGCGGACCTGCCCGCGCGGGCGCTGGACCGGCTCGGGGCCCGCCGCGACCAGAAGAACCTCCTCGTCCGCCTGGTGCTCCGGCCACTCGACCGGACGCTGTCCGACCAGGAGGCGAACGTCCTCAGAGACCGCGTGTACGCCGCGTTGCACCAGGGAGCCGTCCACCACTGGGCGGACGCAGGCCCCGGATCGCCAGCGCCGCGAAGCGACGGGAGGCCTTGACACGCGCCGCCGGTGAAGCCGCCTGGAGGCCGCCGTTGGCCATGAGGATCAGGATCACGTCGGAGGGCTCGACGTCCGCGCGCAGGTGGCCGGCTTCGCGGGCGCGGCGGGTCAGCCGCGCGAGGGACTTCACCGCGCGCTCGCGGTCCGTCGTGAAGTCCAGCGCGTGCGGGAACTCCGCCGTGAACGCCGCGGCGAACCCCCGGTCGCGGGCGTGCAGCTCGCACAACCGCTCGATCGTCGACGTGAAGCCGCGTCCCGGGTCGGGGTCGGCGAGGCCCTCGTCGACGATCGCGTAGCACGCGCGCATCTGGCCGGCGAACGCCGCGGTGACCAGGGCTTCCTTCGTTGGGAAGTGGCGGTACAGGGTCGCCGGGCCGACGCCGGCGTGCCGGGCGATGCGCCGCATCGGCACCGCCGGGCCGTCCGCGGCGAACACCGTGCGCGCGGCCTCGAGGATGCGCTCGCGGTTGTCGCGGGCGTCGGAACGCCGGAGGTGAGGCAAAACCTCGGTCACGTTCTCACTTTAGCCAACCGGACGCCGGCGTCCGTTACCGTCCGCCGTCGACGATCGGAGGAAGACGTGCAGGCAGTGGCGGTACAGGCGTTCGGTGGTCCCGACGGCCTGGCGGTGGTCGACCTGCCGGACCCGGCGCCGGCCGGCGGCCAGGTGCTGATCCGGACCGAGGCCATCGGCGTCGGCGGCGTGGACGTCATGATCCGCAGCGGCGCGCTCGCCGCGTACGGCTTCGAGACCGGCCACGTCCTGGGCGGCGAGATCGCGGGCACGGTGGCGGGCGTCGGCGACGGCGTCGACCCGTCCTGGCTCGGCAAGCGCGTCTGGGCCTTCGCGGACGCGGGCGGGGGCTACGCCGATCAGGCGGTCGCCCCGGCCGCGACCCTCGTCCCGCTGCCGGCGGCCCTGTCGGCCGTCGACGCGGTGACGCTCGGCAGCTCCGGCGTGGTCGCCCGCTTCGGCCTGCGCCACGCCCGGTTCGAGGCCGGCGAGTCGCTGCTGGTCCGCGGCGCGGCCGGCGGCATCGGCACCATGGCCGTCCAGCTCGCGGCCCGCGGCGGCGCCGGAACCATCGCGGTGACGACGTCCTCGGCCGAACGCGGCGAGCGGCTGCGCGAACTGGGCGCCACCCACGTCCTGGGCCGCGACGGCGGCTCCGGGGCCTTCGACGTGATCCTCGACGTCGTGGCGGGCCCGGACCTCCCGGCGTTCTTCGACCGGCTCAAGCCGAGGGGCCGCCTCGTGGCGGTCGGCGCGGTGGCCGGCGACCCGCCCGCCGCCTTCGGCCAAGCGCTGTTCTCGGCGTTCCGCAAGTCGATGTCGTTCGCCACCTTCAGCGCGAGCACGGTGCCCCCGGCCGAACGCACCGCGGCGACGGCCGAGCTCTTCGCGAGCGGCCTGCGGGCGGTCGTGCACGAGGTGTTGCCGCTGGCGGAGGCCGCGCGGGCGCACCGGATGCTCGACGCGGGCGAGGTGTTCGGCCGGATCGTGCTCACCCCGCGCGGGCGCCGCCCGTAGGGTGTCCGGCATGACTGATCGGCTCTACTTCCGGCAGCTGCTCGCCGGGCGGGACTTCGCCGTCGGGGACCCCGTGGCGACGCAGATGGTGAACTTCGCCTACCTCATCGGGGACCGCGAGACCGGGGACGCTGTCATCGTCGACCCCGCCTATGCCGTGCAGGACCTCCTCGACGTCCTCGCGCAGGACGGCATGCGGCTCACCGGGGTGCTCGCCACGCACCACCACCCCGACCACGTCGGCGGCGAGATGCTCGGCTTCTCGCTGCCCGGCATCGCCGAGCTGCTCGCCGTCGAACAGGTGCCGATCCACGTCAACGGGGCCGAAACCGAATGGGTCCGGCGGGTCACCGGCGTGTCCGGCACCGACCTGCGCGCCCACGACCACGACGACGTCCTGGAGGTCGGCGCCGTCCCGATCCGGCTGCTGCACACGCCCGGGCACACGCCCGGCAGCCAGTGCTTCCTCGTCGAGGACAAGCTCGTCTCGGGGGACACGCTGTTCCTCGAAGGCTGCGGCCGCACCGACTTCCCGGGCGGGGACGCCGAGGAGATCTACCGCAGCCTGCAGGCGCTCGCCGGGCTGCCCGGGGACCCGGTCGTCTACCCCGGGCACCAGTACTCGGCCGAGCCGTCGGCCGCGCTGTCCGACGTCAAGCGCTCCAACTTCGTCTACCGGCCGCGCTCGCTCGACGAATGGAAGGTCATGTTCGGCGGCTGAGCCCCGTGCGTTCCACGGGGTGAAACACGGGACGTTCACGGAGTGGGCACCGATTGACTTCGGTTCCCCCGCACCGGAAATGCTGTGGCGTAAGGGAATACTGGCGGTCACTGCGGACCTGGCGAAGGTGACGCTCGAGTCGCGCAGCAACGTCGAGCGCGAAGCCGTCCTCGTCCCGCCGGACTCGCCGCTGCGGGATGTCGCCGGGCTGAAGGGCAAGACCGTCGGTGTCGCGAAGGGCACCTCGGCCCACGGACAGCTGCTGAACACGCTGCACAAGAACGGACTGTCCACGAAGGACGTCAAGCTGAGCTTCCTGCAGCCGTCCGAGGCGTACGCCGCGTCGAACGGCTTGGGGTTTCTGACCGCGAGCACGGCCGCGCTCGGCGATCCCGGCAAGAACTCCGCCCTGCGCGACTTCGCCGTCCGCGTGGTCAAGGCCCAGAAGTGGGCCGACACGCACCGCGAAGAATGGGCGCAGGCGTGGGCCAGGGAGACCGGGGACGCCTTCACCGACGAAAAGACGTTGCCGGGCAAGGTGGATTTCGCCGCCTTCGTCGACCGGCGGTTCGGTCCCGACCTGGACCAGGCGAGGAGCAACGGATGAGCATCAGGCTGCACTGGTTCCTGCCCACCAGCGGCGACGGCCGCACGATCGTGGAACGCTTCCACGCGAACGAGTCCGCCGGTCCGTCGGCGCAGCGGCAGCCCGACTTGGACTATCTCGCCCAGGTCGCCCGCGCCGCCGAGCGCCAGGGGTTCGAAGGCGTCCTGACGCCCACCGGCACGTGGTGCGAGGACGCGTGGCTCACCACGGCCGCGCTGATCCGCGAGACGACCCGGCTGAAGTTCCTGGTCGCGTTCCGTCCCGGGGTCCTCTCACCCACGCTCGCCGCGCAGATGGCGGGGACGTTCCAGCGCCTTTCGGGCGGCCGGGTGCTGCTCAACATCGTCACCGGCGGCGACGCGGTCGAGCAGCGGCGCTTCGGCGACTGGCACGACCACGACGCCCGGTACGCCCGCACCGACGAGTTCCTCACCATCGTGCGCGGCGTCTGGTCCGGCGAGCCGTTCACCTTCGAAGGCGAACACCTGCGGGTCGAAGGTGCGACGACGCTGGCCGCGCCCGATCCGGTGCCGCCGATCTACTTCGGCGGGTCGTCGCCGGCCGCGCTGCCGGTCGCCGCGCGGCACGCCGACGTCTACCTGACCTGGGGCGAACCGCCCGCGCAGGTGGCGGAGAAGATCGGCAAGGTGCGGGCGCTGGCCGGCGACCGGCCGATCCGCTTCGGCGTCCGGCTGCACACGATCTCGCGCGACACCTCGGCCGAAGCCTGGGCCGAGGCGCAGAAGCTGCTGGACGCGCTGAGCCCGGAGCAGGTCGCCAAGGCGCAGGCGCAGCTGGCGGCGAGTGAGTCGGTGGGGCAGCAGCGGATGGTCGCGCTGCACGGCGGCCGCACCGACGGCGGCGTGCGCGGGCTGGAGATCCATCCGCACCTGTGGGCCGGGGTGGGCCTGGTCCGCGGCGGCGCCGGCACGGCGCTGGTCGGCAGCCACGACGAGGTCGCGGACCTCATCGAGGAGTACCACAGCGTCGGCGTCAGCGAGTTCGTGCTGTCGGGCTACCCGCACCTGGAGGAGGCGTACTGGTTCGGTGACGGCGTCCGGCCGGAGCTGGCGCGCCGCGGGCTGCTCAAGGAGCACTAACCCCAACGCGTCGAGGCGTAGACGACGATGTTGTCGCGGTAGGAGCGTTTGGCCGCGTCGAAGCTGCCGCCGCAGGTGATGAGCCGCAGCGCGCTGCCCGGCGCGGGCCCGTACACCGCTCCGGTCGGGAAGGCGTCCTTCGGGTAGCGCTGGACGGTGTCCACGACGAACCGCAGCTGGCGGCCGTCGGAGCGGGCGACGAACACCTCGTCGCCGTCGTGCAGGTCGCGCAGCCGGAAGAACGGCGCCGGCCCGGACCGGGAGTCGACGTGCGCGGCGATCACCGCCGGGCCCGGGTCGCCCGGCACCGGGCCGGCCGCGTACCAGCCGACGTCCTCGAACCGCGCGGGCGCCACCAGCTGGTGGTCGGCGCCCAGCCCGAGCGGGACCAGCCCGGCCGCGTCGACGCCGATGGCGGGGATGCGCAGCCGCACCGGGCGGACGTCGGCCGCGTCGGGCAGCAGCTGCGGCCCGGTCGCCACTGGTGCCGGGGCCGAGGATGGGGTGGCGGGTGGCGGCGCGGCCGGGGCCGCCGAGCAGCCCGCGGCCAGCACGGCCACGACGAGCAGCGCGCCGAGGTCAGCGCGCACGAGCCGCCCGGCGTCCCACGAGCAGCGCGGCCAGCAGCCCGGCGGCCGCCGCGAACGCCGGCCACAGGGGCACCGGGACGGTACCGCCGCCGCCGGTCTCGACGCCGAGCTTCGGCGGCTCGGGCAGGGAAGCGCCGTCGGAGATCGGGTTCGCCTTCAGCGTGCCGCCGTTCTCGGTGACCAGCACCGTCGTCGACGACCCGGCCTTGACGTCGACGTCGGCGGCCGACCTGACCGAGCCGCCGCTCAGCTGCAGCGGCCACCGTCCTTCCGGGACGTCCACATAGGACGACGTCTGCCCGTAGGCGGCGTCCTTCGCGAGCGTGACGCCCTGCGGCCCCGCCACGGTGACCGGGGCGATCGCCGCCGACCCTTCGACGACCCGCACGCGGCCCTTGCCCGCGCCCGGCGGGGTGAGGTCGTCGGTGACCAGGTCGCCCTTGAGCGTCTCACCCGGGCCGTTGGTGAACACCAGCAGCGAGTAGGCGTTGCGCTCGGCGACGTCGATCGTCGCCGACAAGGCGGGCGGGGTGGTCGGTGCGGCGTCGGCGGGCCGCATCGAGAGGGTGTACTTGCCGGGGTCGAGCGACGAGTACGGCGTCACGGCGCCGTAGCCCGCCTTGCGGATGACGACCTTCTCGGCCTGGCCGAAGGGCGCGAAGTAGATGTCCACCGGCGGCACCTTCGGCGACAGGTGGCCGACCCGGATCCAGCCGACACCGGGACCGGGGGCGGTCGCCGCCCCGGCCGTCGCCGGCGTCACCGCGGTGAGCAGGAGGGCGGCGGCGATCAGCCCGCCGGGTCTGAGGAGGAAAGTGCGCATGGGAGGGCCTTTCACCGTCAGGGGGAGGAGAACGGGACCAGCAGTCCCGGGGGTGCGAACAGCGGGTAGGTGACGAGCACGCCGTCCGCGGTCCGGGTGACCGAAGACGGCCGGAACAGATCGCGCTGGCCGGTGTAGAACGCGGCCGCGCCCTCCTCGCCGCCGGCCAGCAGCACCCGGCGGCGCGGTTGCCCGGCGGGGTCTTCGCCGGGGACAGCGGGGAACGCCGAGACGTGGACCGGCTGGAGGGCCGCGAGCGCGGCGATCGTGGCGATCAGCCGCGGGTCGACGCGGCCCGCGCGCAGCACGGCGACGGCGTCCGGGGCGCAGGTGATCCGGGCCGACGCCGCCAGGGCCTCGCCCGCGTGGGTGCGGGCGGACTCCTCCGGCGGCGCGGCCGGGTCGGCGGCCGGCAGGCCGAGCCGGGACACGGTGACCTGCCGGTCGCCGGTGCCGAACACGGCGGTCACACCGGCGTCGGCGAGCGCGGTGCCGAGCGCCGGATAGCGGCCCCCGAGAGCCGGGGTGCCGGCGGTGAACACGGCCCAGTCGGCGGCCGGGCAGCCGGAGGCGCACGCGGCGGGCGGGACGAGCAGCCCGGTCGGCCAGCCGCCCTTGGCGAACTCGGCCCAGGCGCCGTCGTCGACGAGCACGCGCGCGCCGGAAGCGTTGGTGCGCAACCAGTCCTGCGCTTCGACGAGCGGGCCGCCGCGGTCCGTGGTCGGCCGCAGGGCGGGGTAGCCGTAGCTCCAGCCGGCGGCGACCACGGCGACGAGGACGCCGGTGGCCAGTACGGCCCCGGGACCGCGGCGCCGGTTCCCCCGGTGCACCGGGACGCGCTGCCGCGCCACGGTCTGGACCACCGCGGCGAACAGCAGCGGCGTGAGGGGCAGCAGCAGCGCGAGCACGGCCGTGTCCGGCACACCGGGCACGAGCAGGGCCGCCACGAGGAGCAGGCCGGACACCGCGAACGGCCGCAGGGGACCGACCGCGAGCGCCGCCACCAGCGCGACGGTCGAAAGCACCGCCCACGCCGGGTCGAGGGCCACCCAGGCGGCCACCGACGGCTGGCTCGCGGCTGCGAGGTGCGGCCGGAGCAGGCCGGCCGCCGGGCCGAACGCGATCCCCAGCCCGAGGTTGAGCAGCACCGCCACCAGCGCCGCGCGGGCGGGCGCCCGCCGCGCCAGCAGCCAGCCCGCGGCCGGCAGGAACAGCAGGGCCAGCGGTGAGGTGAGCACGGCCGCGAGCAGACAGACCGCCGCCAGGGCGTCGTGCCGGATCCGCGCGTCGGGCCGGGCGATGAGCACCAGCGCCCCGAGGACCCACACCGCCGCCAGGTGCTCGACGACGACCAGCCGCTGCAGGCCGAGCGCCAGCGGCGACGCCGCCACCAGCAGCACCGCGGCCGCCGACGCCCACCGCGTCAGGCCGAGCCGGCGCGCCAGGAACCACAGCAGCACGGCACCGGCCACCGCCGCCACGAGCATGGTCTCGCGGACCGCCGCGAGCGCCGTGGCGGATCGGCCGAAGGCATCGGAAACCATCGTGTACGCCGAAAGCTGCCACCAGCCGAACGGGCTGACCCCGGCGCCGCCGGCGTCGGTGAACGACGTGAGGTGCCCGAGCGCGTAGGCGTGGGCGACGTTCGCGGCCTCGGCGGGCAGCGCCGGTGCGGGCGCGGCGAGGTACAGCACGCGCAGCCCGCCCGCCAGCGCCAGCAGCGCGAGCACGATGTCGAGCGACAGCAACCGGTGCGCGGCCGGCGAGGTGGTGCCCGCCGGTCCGGGAAGCGTCGCGGGGGAGCGGCCCGGGTCGGTCGTCTCCCGGCTGTGCTGGGCCATTGGACGGATCGTAGCCGCTCCCGATCACCCGTCCAGCTCGGGAGGGTTACGTCAGCCGGACGGCCCAGTCGCCGGAAAAGCGTTGCCCGGCAAGATTATTTCCCACCGCGCGGGGTGGTCCCGGAGAGTGTCCGGGTCAACGCGAGCGCGACCGTCCGGACGGCCGGGGCGACCCGTTCGGTCCGCATCCGGTTGGCCCAGCCGGAAATCGACACCGCCGCCACCGCGACCCCGCCCGCGTCGAGCAGCGGGCTGGCCGCGCACACCACCCCGACGCCGGATTCTTCGCGTTCCAGGGCGATCCCCTCCTCCCGCACCCGGGTGAGCTGGCGGCGCAGCAGGCCGGGCGCGGTGATCGTGCGCGCGCTCATCCGCGGCAGCCCGGCGTCGATCACCTGGTCCACCACGGATTCCGGGGAGAACGCGAGGATCGCCTTGCCGACGCCGGTGGCGTGCGCGGGGAACCGGCCGCCGATGCGCGAGGGCAGCGTCGGCGCGTCCGGGCCGCGCAGCACGTCGAGGTACACGACCTCGGTGCCTTCGAGGATCGCGAGGTGGACGGTGTTGCGGGTGGCCTCGCGCAGATCGGCCAGGTACGGCCGGGCGGCTTCGACCAGCCCACGGCGGGGGGAGGCCAGTTGGCCGATTTCGAACAGCCGCAGCCCGAGCCGCACCGAGCCGTCCTCGCGTTCGAGCAGCCCGGTTCCGGTCAGGTGGCCGACGAGCCGGTGCACCGTCGTCTTCGCCAGGCCGGTCCGGCGGGCCAGCTCGGAGACGCCGAGGGTCTCGTCACCCGGCCGGAAGGCTTCCAGCAGCGCGGCGAGCCGGGCCGCGACGAGGCCGTCGCCGCTCGCGCCGTCGTTCCGCCCAGCGGTACGCATGGGTTGAGTGTGCCCGATCTGCCGCGCGACTGTCACGAGGTCGGCGCGGAGGTGAGGTCAGTGGCTGTCGGCCCCGAGGACGAGTTTCACGCAGTGCGCGACGAGCCGTTCGCGCGAGACCTTCAGCGACCCGTCGAGGTAGGCGATGAAGACGTTGCTCAACGCGCCGACCAGCCCGACCGCGACCATCCGGCGTTCGGTCTCGTCGCCGTGGGACAGCTGGTCGCCGACGAGCGCGGCGAACACCGGCAGCAGGTGCAGGCCCCGGCGCGTCAGCGCGGGGTCGGTCAGCGGCGCGAGCAGCAGGACACGGCCCTTGCGGGGGTCGTCGACGATCAGCTCGACGAACGCGCGGACGGCGTTCTCCGCTCGCGAAACCGGGGTCGGGGCGTCCCGGACGGCGGCCACGAGCGCCTGCCGCGCCTCCTCGCCGATGTGCTCGTACACCGCCGCGACGAGCTCTTCGCGGTCGGCGAAGCTTTCGTAGAAGTAGCGCTCGGTGAGCTTGGCGTGCCGGCACACCGCGCGGACGCTCGTACCGGCCGACCCTTCGGTGCCGAGCAGGTCCAGGCCCGCGGCCACGAGCTGCCCGCGCCGGAGCGCCTTGCGGTCGTCCAGCGTCGTGCCCGCCCACGTGCGGCCCGGCATGGTGGCTCCTCGGTTGACTACAACTGTTGTCAGATCCTAGCCTGACAACAGCCGTAGTCAGTTCCGGACCCGACGAGGAGTGCGCCGATGACCCCCCAGCCGCTGGGTCCCGACTCGCTGACGTGGAAGTACTTCGGCGACTGGCGCGGCCTGCTGATCGGCCTGTGGGCCGGGTCGATGCAGAACATGCACCCCGGCCTGGGCGCGGGCGTCGAGCAGCACTCGCGGTTCTTCGAGGAACGCTGGCAGCGCCTGTTCCGCTCGCTGTACCCGATCGGCGGGGTGGTCTACGACGGCCCGCGCGCCCACGCGACCGCCCTCGAAGTCCGCGGCTACCACGAGCGCATCAAGGGCGTCGACGCGAAGGGCCGCCGGTACCACGCGCTCGACCCGGACACCTACTACTGGGCGCACGCGACCTTCTTCGTCAGCACGATCCTCATCGCCGACCACTTCATGGGCGGCATCGGCGAGGCCGGGAAGCGGCAGCTGTTCGACGAGCACGTCCGCTGGTGGCGGATGTACGACATGACCCTGCGGCCGGTGCCCGAAAGCTGGGAGGACTTCCAGCGCTACTGGAAGCACATGTGCACCGAGGTCCTCGAGGACAACAAGGCGACGCGGGACGTCCTGGACATCCGCGGGCTCGGCAAGCCGCCGTTCCTGCCGTGGCTGCCGGACGCGCTGTGGCGGCCGGTGCAGCGGGTCGTCGCCCGCACCTTCGTCTGGCTGACGACCGGTCTCTACGACCGCGAGATCCGCGACCGGCTCGGCTTCCGCTGGACCGAGCGCGACGCGCGCCGGCACCGGCGGTTCGGGAAGCTCGTGAACGCCGTCTTCAAGCTCGTCCCGCACGACCGCCGCTACCACCCGCGGGCCCGCGCCGGCTGGCGGCGCGAGCGCGGGGAGGTGGCCGCGGACGCGCCCTTGGTCGAGACTCCACCCAGGAACCTGCCGCCGCTGCCGGAGCGGGGCAAGCCCGAGCACTACGCACCGAACGTCTAGGAGGCCTTTCGTGAAGCTGGGATTCCACCTCGGGTACTGGCAGAGCGGCCCGACCCCGGGTGCGCTGGACGCCGTCCGCAAGGCCGAGGAGCTCGGCTTCGACTCGGTGTGGACGGCGGAGGCGTACGGCTCGGACGCGTTCACCCCGCTGGCCTGGTACGGCTCGGCCACCAGCCGCATCCGGCTCGGCACCAACATCGTCCAGATGGCCGCGCGCACCCCGACGGCGACGGCGATGAGCGCGCTGACCCTGGACCACCTCTCCGGCGGCCGGATGGTCCTCGGGCTCGGCGCGTCCGGCCCGCAGGTCGTCGAGGGCTGGTACGGCCAGCCGTACCCGAAGCCCCTGGCGCGGACCCGCGAGTACGTCGACATCGTCCGGCAGGTGATCGCCCGCGAGGCCCCGGTGACCCTGGACGGCGACCACTTCCAGCTGCCGCTCAAGGGCGGCACCGGGCTCGGCAAGCCGCTGAAGCCGACGGTGCACCCGCTGCGCAAGGACATCCCGATCTACCTGGCGGCCGAGGGCCCGAAGAACGTCGCCCTGTCGGCCGAAATCGGCGACGGCTGGCTGCCGCTGTTCTTCTCGCCCAAGAGCAACGGCTTCTACCAGGCCGCGCTCGAAGAAGGCTTCGCGCGCCCGGGCGCCCGGCACACCTTGGAGACGTTCGAGGTGCCGTGCTCGCTGCCGGTGATCGTGCACGACGACGTCGAGGAGGCGGCGAGCTGGATCAAGCCGTCCCTCGCGTTGTACATCGGCGGGATGGGCGCGAAGAGCGTCAACTTCCACCACGACGTCTTCGCCCGCCTCGGCTACGAGGACGTCGCCGACAAGGTCCAGGAGCTGTACCTGGCCGGCCGCAAGGACGAGGCGACGGCGGCCATCCCGACGTCCCTGGTGGAGGACACGTCCCTGATCGGCCCGGCGGCGAAGATCCGCGACGAGCTGCAGGCGTGGGAGGAGACGGTGGTGACCCAGCTGCTCCTGCGCGGCGACGCGGCGACGCTGGAGAAGATCGCCCGCGCGCTGGGCTAGCTGTATTGCCTGGGGAGGTTGCGAGCGTGGTGACACGTGATCGGATGATCTTGGCGTGAAGGAGGGCCTCCGGGTTCGGTGTGGATTGCGACATCTACGCCGAGCAACGGAGGCCCTCGTGACTCACGCTAACGCACCTTTGACCCCGGCTGGGCGGCTGCGGCTTGCCCGGTGTGTCGTGGAGGATGGCTGGCCGCTGCGCAGGGCTGCGCAGCGGTTCCAGGTGTCGGTCTCGACCGCCCTGCGCTGGGCGGGCCGCTACCGTGACCTGGGCGAATCAGGTATGGCTGATCGGTCCAGCCGACCGCGGACCAGCCCGAACCGCACCCCCTCCCGGACGGAGCGGCGGGTAATCAAGGTCCGGCTGCTGCGTCGCTGGGGCCCGGCCCGCATCGGGTACTTGCTCGGCCTCAATCCCTCCACGGTGCATCGGATCCTGACTCGTTATCGGCTGGCCCGGCTGGCGCACCTGGACCGGGCCACCGCCCACCCGGTCCGCCGCTATGAACACGCGGTCCCGGGTGACTTGGTGCACGTGGATATCAAGAAAGCTGGGCAACATCCCCGACGGGGGTGGCCACAAGTTCCATGGCCGCGCTGCCGGCGGGCGCAACAGCTCGACTCACCGCGATCCCACCAGGCCCCGCAAGGTCCACGGACGCCCGAACCTCGGTTACAGCTACCTGCACAACGCCGTCGACGACCACTCCCGCCTGGCCTACACCGAAATCCTGCCCGATGAGACCAAGGAGACCGCGGCCGCGTTCTGGACCCGCGCACAAGCCTTCTTCACCAGCTGCGGGATCACCGTGACTCGGGTGCTGACCGACAACGGTTCTTGCTACCGCTCACGCATCTGGCGCGACACCCTGCTTCGGGCCGGGATCATCCACAAACGGACCCGGCCCTACCGGCCCCAGACCAATGGCAAGGTGGAGCGGTTCAACCGCACCCTGCTCGACGAATGGGCCTACGACCAGCCCTACACCTGCGAGACCGAACGCCGCGAAGCTCTGCCCGGGTGGTTGCACACCTACAGTCACCATCGCGGCCACACCGCACTCGCAGGCCAATCACCCGCCAGCCGCGTCCCCAACCTCACAAGACAGAACAGCTAGCGGCCGGCTCAGCCCTGGCGGGTGGGGCGGATGGTGAGGTCGCCGATCTCGACGTCGTCCGGTTGCTCGATGGCGAACGCGATCGCCCGCGCCACCGCCTCCGGGGCGATGCCGAGTGCCGCCATCGCCTGCTGGACCTGCTCGCGCTCGGCGGGGTCCTGGACGTAGTCGACCAGTTCGGTGCGCACGTACCCCGGCGAGATGGCCGTCGTGCGCAGGACGCCGTCGGTCGACTCCTGCCGCAGCGCCTCCAGCAGGGTGCGCACGGCGTTCTTGGTGCCCGCGTAGACGGCCTGGGCCGGGACGATCTTCAGCCCCGACGTCGAAACGGTCGTGACGAGGTGCCCGCGGCCCTGCGCGTGGAACACCGGCAGGGCCGCCGCGATGCCGTGGAGCACGCCGCGGAGGTTGACGTCGATCATCGCGTCCCAGTCGTCGAGGTCCAGCGCGCTCAGCGGCGCGATCCGGGCGACGCCGGCGTTGGCCACCAGGACGTCGAGGCGGCCGAAGCGGTCGACGGCGAGGGCGACGAGCCGCTCGAGGTCGGCCCGCCGGGTCACGTCGACCTCCAGGAGTTCCGCGCGGCCGCCGTCGTCGCGGATCTTCCGGGCCAGCGCTTCCAGCCGGTCGGTGCGCCGGGCGCCCAGCACGACGGCCGCGCCGCGGCTCGCCAGCTCCACGGCCGTCGCTTCGCCGATCCCGCTGCTCGCGCCGGTGATCGCGACGACCTTGTCCAGTCCGTTCGTCATGGCTCTCCTCGCTAAACTGACAACTGTCCGGTTGGCTTCCACCGTACCGGACAGTTGTCCACTTATTCGAGGGGTGTGCCTTGACCGGTCGCGAGCGCCGTTCGGACGCCGTCGCCAACCGCGACCGGATCGTCGAGGCCGCACGGGCGGAGCTGCGCGAGTCCAACGGCGCGCCCGAGGAGCTGAAACTGCACCGGGTCGCCAAGGCCGCGGGCGTCGGGCAGGGCACGCTCTACCGGCACTTCCCGACGCGCGAGCACCTGCTGGCGGAGGTGTACCGGGCCGAGCTGACCCAGCTCGTCGGCACCGTCGCACCGCTGCTGGCCGAGCACTCCCCGCTCGACGCGCTCTCCCGCTGGCTGGACCGCCTGGTCGAGTACGCACGCGTCAAACGCGGCGTCATGGCGGCGATCGAGGTACCGGCGTGGCAGGACCTGCACTCCGGTCAGCACCACCGGCTCGACGACGCGCTCCAGACGCTCCTGGACCGGGGGCAGGCCGACGGGCAGATCCGTGCCGGCGTCGACGCCGCCGACGTCATCCTGCTCCTCGGGGCCCTGTCGCGGATCCCCGAAGCCGACTGGGACGAGCGCGCACCGCGGATCGTGGCGGTGATCGTGGACGGCCTGCGCGCCTAGCGCGGGCCCGTGTCGTGGTCTTGGTCACGACGATGGCACGATTCCCCTCGACCACTTCCGGGGGCCCGCCGAGATCGAATACTCATGGCCTGCACCCGGTACGCCTTCGAGGAGGACCATGGCGACGCTGTCCGGCCGGACGAGGTTCCGCTATTCGCTCGGCTCGTTCGTCACCGGGTCCTTCGGCACGGTCCCCGGCCTGGTCCTGGTCAAGTACCTGACCGACACGATGGCCGTGCCCGCGGGCTGGGCCGCCGCGATCGTGTTCGTGCCGAAGGCCTGGGACGTGCTGTTCAACCCGGTCGCCGGCCGGCTGTCCGACGCCGACCTGATCAAGACCGGCAGCCGGCGGCGGTTCCTGCTGATCGGCGGCATCGGCGTGGCGATCCTGTTCGCGGCGATGTTCGCCCACCCCGGGTTCGGCGGCCCGCTGCCGGACGCGCTGTACGTGGCGATCATGTTCGCCGCCTGCGCCACGGCGTACGCGCTGTTCCAGGTGCCGTTCAACGCGCTGCCCGCCGAGCTGACCGAAGACGCGACCGAGCGCACGAAGCTCACCAGCGTCCGCATCGGCGTGCTCGCCGTGACGATCCTGATCTGCGGCGGCGGCGCCCCGGCGATCACCGCCGCGTTCGAAGGCGTGGCCGGCTACCGGATCATGGCCGTCGTGATCGGGCTGATCGTGCTGGCCGCGACCCTGCTGGTCTACTTCGGGCTCAAGGACGCGCCGGTCGGCTCGCTGCGGCCGAACACGGTGAACCTGAAGGAGCTCGTCGGCACGCTCGCCGGCTGGCGGCCGTTCCGCTGGCTGCTCGGCACGTACTTCATCCAGGCGCTCGGCATCGGCACGGTGCTCGCCGCGATCCCGTTCTTCGCGCAGCGCATCCTCGGCAGCGACAAGTACGGCACGATCCTGTTCGTCATCTTCGTCGGCCCGGCGCTGGTCACCATGCCGCTGTGGCCGCGCCTGGGCGATCGCGTCGGCAAGCTCAACGGCTTCCGCCTGGCCACCGCGGCTTTCGCGATCGGCCTGCTGGGGCTGGTCTTCGCCCAGTCGATCCCGCTGGTCGTCTCGTTCGTCTTCGTGGCTCTGTGCGGCGTCGGGTACGCCGGGATTTCGGTGTTCCCGCTGGCCATCCTGCCGGACCTGATCACCGCCGAGGAGGAGCGCACCGGCGAGACCCGCGCGGGCATCGCGGCCGGTGTGTGGACCGCGGGGGAGACGCTCGGCCTGGCCTTCGGCGGTGGCCTGTGGGCGCTGATCCTGGCGTTCGGCGGGTACGTGTCCAGCACGGACGCCACAGCCTTCCAGCCGCACAGCGCGATCGTGGCCATCCTGATCGGCGCGTCGATCGTCCCCGGCGTGCTGATCGCGCTGGCCCTGCCGCTGCTGCGGCGCTCGGTCCTGGAACCGCGGCGTGAACTCGCCTGAGGACGTCCTCGCGCGGCTGCGGGACCTGCGCGCGGGCGACCTGCCGACGCACGGCGGCCGCACCCTGGCCTACGTCTACGACAGCGGGCTGTCCGAAGTGGACTCCCTGGGCGCGGCGGCGCACGCGCTGGCGTCCTCGGCCAACGGCCTGGACCCGACGGCGTTCCCCAGTCTCCTGCGGATGGAGAACGACCTCGTCGCCGCGGCTTCGGCGCTGCTCGGCGACGTTCCCGGCGTCGTCGGCTCGGTGACGTCGGGCGGGACCGAGTCGTGCCTGCTGGCGGTGCTCGCGGCGCGGGACGCGCGACCCGACGTCCCCTCGCCGTCGATCGTGCTGCCGACGACCGCGCACGCGGCGTTCCACAAGGCCGCGCACCTGTTCGGGCTGCGGCGCATCGACGTCCCGGTCGACCCGGTGACCTTCCGCGCCGACCCGGCGGCGATGGCCGCGGCGATCGACGGCTCGACGGTCCTGGTGGTGGCGAGCGCGCCGTCGTACGCCCACGGCGTGCTCGACCCGATCGCCCCGATCGCGGCCGCGGCGCTCGAGCGCGGCGTCCGGATGCACGTCGACGCGTGCATCGGCGGTTGGGTCCTGCCGTACTTCGCCCTCCTCGGCGCGGACGTCCCGCCGTTCGGCTTCCGCGTCCCCGGCGTCACGAGCGTTTCGGTGGACCTGCACAAGTACGCGTACTGTCCGAAGGGGACTTCGGTGCTGCTGCACGCGTCGGCGGACTTGCGGCGCACGCACTACTTCGCGAGTGCGGCCTGGCCGGGCTACACGATGCTGAACACGACGATCCAGAGCACCCGCTCGGGTGGCCCGCTGGCGGCGGCGTGGGCGGTGGTGAACCACCTCGGTTCCGAGGGTTACCTGAAGCTGGCCGCTTCCACTCGCGAAGCGGTGTCCCGCATCCGTTCGGGCATCGCGGAGCTGCCCGGTCTCCGGATCCTCGGGGACCCGATCTCGACCTTGCTCGCGTTCACCGCTTCCGAAGACGGCTTCGACCTGTTCACGGTGGCCGACGAGATGAAGGCCCGCGGCTGGTACGTGCAGCCGCAGTTCGCGCACCTGTCGTCTCCGGTGAACCTCCACCTGACGGTGACGGCGGCCAACCACGGCAGCGAGAAGGAGTTCCTGACCGACCTCGCGGCCTCGGTGGACGCGGCCCGCGCTGCCGGTCCGGTCGTGATCGACCCGGCCGTCGCCGAGTTCGTGGCCGCCCTCGACCCGGCGACGCTGACGTCGGAGCAGTTCGCGGGCCTCCTCGCCGCGGCCGGCCTGGGCGGCGCTTCGGGACTGCCGGACCGGATGGCCCCGATCAACGCGCTCCTCGCCACGGCACCGGCGCCGCTTCGCGAGCGCCTCCTCCTGGAGTTCCTCGGCGCCCTCTACACCCCGTCGGGGGGGTGGTGATATTTTTTTATAAAGTTTATTTTATAAAAAACCATAAGAGAGGGGGGGGGGGCGGGGCGCGCGGGCCGGGGGGGGGGGCGCGGGG